>NZ_JBITBT010000022.1:63926-161067 GCF_044452505.1 Amycolatopsis sp. NPDC051903
GGTGGCCCCTGGAATCGATGCCGATCACAAACATCTGAAAGCAGCCGGAGCGCAAGACTCGCCACACCGCGACATCAGACGCTTCGGCACGGAGGTGGCCCCTGGAATCGATGCCGATCACAAACATCTGAAAGCAGCCGGAGCGCAAGACTCGCCACACCGCGACATCAGACGCTTCGGCACGGAGGTGACGCCTGGAATCGATGCCGATCACAAACATCTGAGAACAGCCGGAGCGCAAGACTCGCCACACCGCGACATCAGACGCTTCGGCACGGAGGTGACGCCTGGAATCGATGCCGATCACAAACATCTGAGAACAGCCGGAGCGCAAGACTCGCCACACCGCGACATCAGACGCTTTGACACGGAGGTGACGCCTGGAATCGATGCCCATAACAAATACCCGAGAACGGTCGAGCCGCAACGCACGCAACGCCGCGAACTCAGCCGCTGCGGTACGGAGACAAACCAGGGAACGGACTCTCATCACGACGCACCGAGAACAGTGACGGCGTGGACACGCCCGGCCGCGGCATCGGCCGCGTCGCTGGCGGGATACCCCAAGAAACCGTTGCTCATCAGGAACTCCCGAGGAAATCCAGGGCGAGGCGGTTGAACTCGTCGAACTTTTCGAGTTGGGCCCAGTGGCCGCAGCCGCCGAAGATGTGGAGTTGGGCGCGGGGGATGGTTTTCAGGGCGATGAGGGCGCCGTCCAGGGGGTTGACGCGGTCTTCGCGGCCCCAGACCAGCAGGACGCGCTGGCGGAGGCGGTAGGCATCGCGCCAGAGGAGGCTTTCGTCGGGGGACGTGGCGAAGGAGTGGCCCAGGGCGCGGAGCGCGGCGAGTGACTCCGGGGTGGAGGCCAGGGCGAAGCGTTCGTCGATGAGGTCGTCGGTGACGAGGGACTGGTCGTGGACCATGATGCGCAGGAAGGCGGCCATCCGCTCGCGCGTGGGTGACACGGCGAAGCGGCCGAGCAGGCGCACGCCCTCCGTCGGGTCGGGGGCGAAGAGGTTCAGGCTCACGCCGCCCGGGCCCATGAGGACCAGCCGGCCCGCGCGGGACGGGTGGTTGAGCGCGAGGCGCACGGCGGTGCCGGCGCCCAGGGAATTGCCGACGAAGTGGGCGCGTTCGATGCCGAGGGTGTCCATGAGCTCGACGACCGCGTCGGCGCTGTAGCGGAAGTACTGCGGGTGCTCCACGGGCTTCGACGACTGGCCGAAACCCGGCTGGTCGACCGCCACGGTGCGGTACGCCTTGCCGAACACCGGCAAGTTACGGCCGAAGTTGCCCCACGCCGACGCGCCCGGGCCGCCGCCGTGCAGCAGGATCACCGCCTCAGCATGCTCGGCGCCGGCTTCGTGGTAGTGCAGCGACAGTCCACTGGGGACCGAAACGACCGAACCCATCACACCATCGCATTCTCGACGGGCAACCCGAAGGCGCCGGTGCCGAACATGACGTACGCACGCTCCGCGTCGTTGGCCGCGTGGACGCGGCCGGCGTGCGCGTCGCGCCAGAAGCGCTGGATCGGCGTGCCCCGGGACAACGCGCGGCCGCCGGAGTTTTCGAAGAGGCGGTCGATCGCCGAGATCGCGCGTTCCGTGCCGCGCACCTGGTCGCGGCGCACGCGCAACCGGGTGCTGAACGGCAGCTTCTCACCGCGGGAAGCCAGCTGGTACAGCTCGTCGATGTTGTGCGTGAGCTGCAGCCACGCGGCGTCGATCTCGCTCGCCGCCTCGGCGATGCGCACCTTCGCGAAAGGATCCTCTTGAGACTTCTCCCCCGCGTACGCCGCGCGTACGCGCTTGCCTTGGTGCTCCACGTGCGCGTCGTACGCACCCTGCGCCATGCCGATGATCGGCGCGGTGATCGTGCTCGGGTGCACCGACCCGTACGGCAGCTTGTACAACGGCCCCGGGTTCACCTCCTGCCCGGGCGTCCGGCACTTCGACGTGGCCACAAAGGACAGTGCGCGGTGCGCGGGCACGAACACGTCCTCGACCACGATGTCGTTGGACCCCGTGCCGCGCAGGCCGACGGTGTCCCACACGTCGACGATCGAGTAGTCGGCCAGCGGCAGCAAGTACGTGCAGAAGTCCACGGGCGCCCCGTCCGCGAACGCCGGCGCGCCCAGCAGCACCCACGAGCAGTGGTCGCACCCCGACGAGAAGCTCCACCGACCCGACAGCCGGTAGCCACCGTCGACGACGGTCGCCTTGCCCATCGGCGCGTACGACGACGAGATGCGCACGTCGTGGTCCTCGCCCCACACCTCCTGCTGCGCCCGCGCGTCGAACAACGCCACGTGCCACGGGTGCACGCCCAGGATCGACGCGACCCACCCGGTGGACCCGCACGCGCTCGCCACCAGCTTCACCGCGGTGTAGAACGTGACCGGATCGGCTTCCAGGCCCGCGTACGGTTTCGGCTGCAGCAACCGGAAAAAACCGGTCTCCTGCAAGGCCTTGACGGACTCCACCGGCACGCGGCGCGCGTCCTCGGTCTCCTGCGCGCGTTCCCGCAGCACCGGGAGCAGGTCACGCACTCCCGCGATCACGGCAGCCAGCTCGCTCATCGGCCGTCCCTCTCTCGTTCGACGCACCCAAGACTAGAACACGTTCTCGTTTTTGTCGACGCGATCGTCCTCCAGCGCACTGTGCTGCCCAGCCCGGCGGCCGGAAAACACGCAGTCGGCCAGCGACAACCCGCTCACGTACGACCTAGAACAGATTCCCACCGCGGTCCGCCCGGCCGCGTACAACCCGGGCACGCCCACGACCGCGCCGGTGTCCTCGTCCACGACCAGCCCGCCCAGTGTGAGCATCGGGCACGGATATCCGAGGTTCGGCTTGACGGACACGTCGATCAGCGAGAACGGCGGTTCGTCGAGCGGCCGCGCGAACTCCGCCGGCTTCCCGGTCGGGTCCGGGCCACGCCGGTACTCGTCGTACGTCGCCCGCAGCCCGGCCGGATCGACGCCCGCCCGCCGCGCGACCTCCTCGATCGACGCACCGGTGACGCGGCCGCGGTCCAGCAGGTACCGGAGCTGCAGCCGCGCGAACCACTGACCCTGCCCGCGCCCGTCGCGCCGCGCCGACGCGACCACCGGCTCGTCGACCAGCAGCCAGCCGAGGCCGCCGTGCGCCGTGATCATGCGCTCGCCGATCGCCGCACCGTAGCGGGATTCGTCGATGATCCGGCGGCCGTCGGCGTCGACGAGCAGCCCGCCGAGGAACACCGCCGGCGGCGTGAGGAACCGCCACGCCGAGATCCGGTCCAGCTCCGCCGCCCGGCCGCCGGCGGAAAGACCCAGCCGGATCCCCGAACCGTCGTCCGCCGACGTCCCCAGCGCCAAGCCGCCGCGGTACGCGGGCGCGTGCTCCCGCACCATCTCCCGGTTCGCGATGAACCCGCCCGCGGCGAGCACGACACCCCGGCGCGCGACGATCCGCAGCTCCCGCGCGTGCCGCCGTTCCAGCTGCTCGACCCGCCGGTGCAACGACCGCCGCACCGGCGGTACGTAGATCCCCGGCTTCGCCGAGTACGCCGCCAGCCGCGCGTGCCGCGCCCGAGCCCACCGCGGCGCGGCGCGCAGGCTGTCCGCGACAACCCCCGTCACCGCGCCATCGGTGACCACGAGATCCCGCACGCGCGTCTGCGGCAGCACGCGCACCCCGCGGTGCCGTGCCGCCGAAAGCAGGCGCGACATGAGCAGCTTCCCGGACGTCCCGGATCCCTTCACGCGGTGCCCGCGCGGCGCCGGTGGGGCCGCGTCGCGGAACCCGCCCGAAGCTTCACTGCCGGAGTAGTACAGGTAATGCGCGTTGCTGGGGTACGACGTCTTGTACGGACACAGGCTGCCCTCGAACGGCACGCCCCGCGCTTCGAGCCACGTGATCATCGCCGGGCTCGACTCGCAGAACCGCCGCAGCGTCCGCTCGGCCACCACCCCGCCGGTCTCGAGGCTGAGGTACGCGTGCATCGCGTCGACGCTGTCGGAGACGCCCGCCGCGAGCTGCTGCGCCGTGCCACCGCCGGCGTAGATCACGCCGCCGCTCACCCGGCTCGCGCCACCGCCCGAAAACCGGTCGAGGAGCAGCACGTCGGCCCCGGCGTCGGCGGCTTCGAGGGCTGCGCACACACCGGCCGCGCCGGCTCCGATCACGACGACGTCTGCCACGAGCTCGTCCATGTCGGCCACCCTAGAACTGAAACACGTTCTCGTCTATGGTGACAGAAACTGCTCCGAACAGGCCAGGAACTCGCGATAACACGTTACATGTGAGGTGGCATGGGGAACGAGTACGACGTGGTGGTCGCCGGCAGCGGCGCCGCCGGGATGACCGCTGCGCTCGCCGCCGCCCGCCGCGGCTTGAGCGTGGTCGTCCTGGAGAAGGCGGCGTGTTTCGGCGGGTCGACCGCGCGCTCCGGTGGCGGGGTCTGGCTCCCGGGCAACCACGCGCTGCGGGCCGCCGGCATCGACGAGCCGCCCGAACGCGCCCGCGAGTACCTGGCCGCGATCGTCGGCGACGTCGTGCCCGCGGCCAACCGCGACACCTTCCTGGCCCGCGGCCCCGAGGTGCTGGAGTTCGTCACCCGGCACACCCCGCTCGAGTTCCGCTGGGTGCCGGGCTACAGCGACTACCACCCCGAAGCGCCCGGTGGCCGGCCCGGCGGCCGCTCCGTCGAACCTCGGCCACTCGACGCGAAGCTGCTCGGCGACGACCTCGCTCGCCTCGAGCCGCCGTACAGCGCGCCGCCGCTCGGCGTCCCGATCACCCAGTCGGACTACCGCTGGCTGAGCCTGCTCGCGCGGCACCCGAAGGGCGCCGCGCGCGTCGCGAAGCTCGGCGCGCGCTGGCTCGCCGGCCGGCTGCGCGGGCAGCAGCCGATCGCCATGGGGCAAGCGCTTGCGGCAGGCCTCTACCTGGGCCTTCGCCGGGCAGGCGTCGAAGTCCTCCTCGACACGCCGTTGCTGGAACTGAGCACCGAAGACGACCGGGTGACCGGCGTGCGGACGCCACGAGGGTTCTTCGCAGCCCGCCGCGGCGTGCTGCTCGCGTGCGGCGGCTTCGAGCACAACGAGGAGATGCGTACCAAGTACCAGCGCGCGCCGATCGGCACCGGGTGGACCGTCGGCGCCGCCGCCAACACCGGCGACGGCATCACCGCCGGCCTGAAGCTCGGCGCGGCCACCGACCTGATGGACGACGCGTGGTGGGGCCCCTCGATGCCGCTGACCGGCGGCCCGTGGTTCGCCCTCGCCGAACGCTCGCGTCCCGGCTCGCTGATGGTCGACGCGCGGGGCCGGCGGTTCGTCAACGAATCCGCGCCGTACGTCGAGGCCGTCCACGCGATGTACGGCGACGGCGACGGCCCCGGCGAGCACATCCCCACCTGGCTCGTGTTCGACCAGCGCTACAAGGACCGCTACCTGTTCACCGGCATCGGCCCGCGCCAGCCGCTGCCCGGCCGCTGGTACAAAGCCGGGATCGTCGCCCGCGCCTCGACGCCGGCCAAGCTCGCCGAACGCATCGAGGTGCCCGCCGAGGCGCTCACCGCCACCGTCGAGCGCTTCAACGGCTTCGCCCGCACCGGCGTTGACGAGGACTTCCACCGCGGCCGCAGCGCGTACGACCACTACTACGGCGACCCGCGCAACCGCCCCAACCCCAGCCTCGGACCGCTGACCAAAGCACCGTTCTACGCGGTGCGGATCGTGCCCGGCGACCTCGGCACGAAGGGCGGGCTGCGCACCGACGAACACGCGCGTGTGCTGCGCGAAGACGGCTCGGTCATCGCCGGGCTATACGCGGCGGGCAACACCAGCGCGGCCGTGATGGGCCGCACCTACGCCGGCCCCGGCGCGACGATCGGGCCGGCCATGGTGTTCGGCTACCTTGCGGCGGAGCGGCTGGCGACCGAAGATCGGACCGGCACGGGAGGCAGGCAGTGACGCCCCAGACGACACCACAGGCGACGACACAGACCACGACGAAGCCGCGAGGATCCGAAGTCCGCACGATCGACGCGGGCGCGCCGCCCACGCGGTTCGCCCGCGGCTGGCACTGCCTGGGGCTCGCCGACTCGTTCCGCGACGGCAAGCCGCACGGCATCGAAGCGTTCGGCACCAAGCTCGTGGTCTTCGCCGATTCGACGGGCCGGCTCAACGTGCTCGACGGCTACTGCCGCCACATGGGCGGCGACCTCACCCAGGGCACGATCAAGGGTGACGAGGTCGCGTGCCCGTTCCACGACTGGCGCTGGAACGGCGTCGGCAAATGCGTCTCGATCCCCTACGCCAAACGGGTTCCGCTGCGGGCGCGCACGCGTTCGTGGCTCGTGCTCGAGGAGAACAAACAGCTGCTCGTGTGGCACGACCCAGAGGGCAAGCCGCCGCCCGGCGACGTCGTGATCCCGCGCGTCGAGGGCGCGTTCAGCGACGAGTGGAGCAACTGGACGTGGGATTCCATCCTCATCGAGAACGCCAACTGCCGCGAGATCATCGACAACGTCGTGGACATGGCGCACTTCTTCTACATCCACTACGCCTACCCCACGTACTTCAAGAACGTGTTCGAAGGCCACGTCGCCACGCAGTTCCTCAACACCAAGGGCCGTCCGGACAGGGGGATGGCCTCGAACTACGGCGGTGAGGACAACCTGCTGCGCTCGGAGGCATCGTACTTCGGGCCGTCGTACATGATCAACAAGCTGGTGAACTCGTTCCAGGGCTTCGAAATCGAGAACGTGCTCATCAACTGCCACTACCCCGTGACGCCGACGTCGTTCGTGCTGCAGTGGGGGATCATGGTCAAGAAGCTGCCCGGGATCTCCGACGCGCACGCGGACAAGATCGCCGCGAAGCTCGCGAAGGGCATCGGGGTCGGGTTCCTGCAAGACGTCGAGATCTGGAAGAACAAGACGCGGGTCGACAACCCGTTGCTGTGCGAGGAAGACGGCCCGGTCTACCAGCTGCGCCGCTGGTACGAGCAGTTCTACGTGGACGCCGAAGACGTCACCGAAGACATGACGCGCCGGTTCGAGTTCGAGGTCGACACGACGAAAGCCAACGAGGCGTGGGCGGCCGAGGTCGAGGAGAACCTGGCGCGGCAGCGCGCGGAGGCGGAAGAGGCAGGCGTGTGACGGCGGAGGTCACGGAGTTCCTCACCGCCGGGCTGCGGCCGCACGAGTGCCGCAGCTGCGGAACGGGTGTGCTGGTGAAGAAGAACAGCCTCGCGCACACGAGCATCCAGTGGACCAGCGAGGCTTCGCGCAGCTGCCCCGTCTTCGCGGCGCACGTGGCCGCCGGCCGGCACCCGGCGCTGCTCGACGCGTGCGAGAAGCTCACGGACAGCATCGCGGACGCGGTGCGCGACGGGACGCTCGCGGTGGCGGACGATCCGCGCGCCGGGGTCAACGGCTCGGGCCGGGCGGTGCGGGATGGCTGACGCCGTGACGCTGACCGTCGCCGAGGTGATCGTCGAGACCGACGACGCGCGGTCGATCGTGTTCGACGTGCCGGCGGAGTACGCCGAGGCGTTCGCGTACCAGCCCGGGCAATTCCTGACACTGCGGATTCCCAGTGACCGGACCGGTTCCGTCGCGCGGTGCTACTCGCTTTCGACCGCGCCGCACGAGGGCCGGGTGCAGGTGACGGTGAAGCGGACCGGGTTCGGGTCCGGGTGGGTGTGCGACGACCTCGAAGCCGGGGCGCGGGTGGACGTGCTGCCGCCGGCCGGGGTGTTCGTGCCGGCGTCGCTGGACGCCGACTTCCTGTTGTTCGCGGCGGGCAGCGGGATCACGCCGGTGATGGCGATCCTCAAGGCGGCACTGCAGCACGGCCGCGGCAAAGCGACTCTCGTCTACGCCAACCGCGACGAAACGTCCGTGATCTTCGCGAAGCAGCTCGCCGAGCTGGGCGGCCGGCACCCGGAACGGCTCACCGTGCTCCACTGGCTCGAGAGCCTCCAGGGCCTGCCGAGCGCGAAGGCCCTCGAAACGCTCGTCGAGCCCTACCGCGGCCACGACGCGTACTTGTGCGGGCCGGCGCCGTTCATGGCCGAGGCGAAAACCGCGCTGAGCGCGCTCGGGGTGCCGCGCGAGCGCGTCCACGTCGAGAAGTTCCACTCCCTCACCGGAAACCCGTTCGAGGCCGCGCCGGAACCCGAGCCCGAAGACACCGGCGAGACCGCTCACCTGACCGTCGACCTGGACGGCGAAACGCGCGCGGTCGCGTGGCCACGACAGCGGAAGCTCCTCGACCACCTGCTGGCGGAGGGCTTCGACGCGCCGTACTCGTGCCGCGAGGGCCAGTGCAGCGCGTGCGCGTGCCGGCTGGTGTCGGGTGAGGTCAAGATGCTGCACAACGAGGTGCTGGACGCCGAGGACATCGCCGACGGGATCGTGCTGGCCTGCCAGTCGCTGCCGGTGACGGACGAGGTTTCCGTGAGCTACGAGTGAGGAGAGCCCGTGCCCATCGATCCCGCGCTCGCCATCGGCGCCGACCTCGGCGAGGTGCGCTTCGCCTGGACGCCGTCCGACGTGCTGCTCTACCACCTGGCCCTGGGTGCGGGCGCCGACCCGGTCGACGAGCGCGAGCTGCGCTACGCCTACGAGCAGGACCTGCGGGTGCTGCCGACGTTCGCGACCGTCGCGGCGAACCTGCGCACGTTCGAGCCACCGGCGCTGAAGTTCCCGGGCGTGGACATCGACCTCGCCAAGGTCTTGCACGGCACGCAAGAGATCGAAGTGCACCGGCCGATCCCCACGAACGGCGAAGCGGTGGCGCGCACGCGCATCGCGGACGTGTTCGACAAGGGCAAGGCCGCCGTGCTCGTGCAGGAGACCACGGTGGCGCACGCCGACGGCAATCCACTGTGGACGGCCCGCTCCAGCATCTTCGCCCGCGGCGAAGGCGGGTTCGGCGGCGAACGGGGACCTTCGCAGCAGGTCGCGTTCCCGGACCGCGAGCCCGACGCCGTGCTGAACACCCCGACGCTGCCCCAGCAGGCCCTGCTGTACCGCCTGTGCGGCGACCTCAACCCGCTGCACGCCGACCCCGCGTTCGCGCGCGCCGCCGGGTTCGACCGGCCCATCCTGCACGGCCTGTGCACCTACGGCGTGGTCGCGAAGGCGCTGGCCGACGCCTTCCTCGACGGCGATCCGGCCCGGATCCGCTCATTCGGGACGAAGTTCGCCGGCGTCGTCTTCCCCGGTGAGCGCCTGCGCACCCGCGTCTGGCGGGACGACGGCCGGCTCCTGGCCACCACGACGGCGGCCGATCGGGCCGACGCCCCTGTGCTGTCCGACACAGTGCTCGTACCCCGCTGACCCGCCCGCCATTACGGTGTCGGGAACGGCACCAGGACAGGGACGGGACGGCGGATGGCGGACGAGCACGGCGGCACGTACTTCGTGGTTCGCGGGCCGGTGGAGCCGGGTGACAAGCGCGGCCGCGAGCTGGGCTTCCCGACGGCGAACATCGCGCTGCGCGACCAGAGCGGGCAGCTCGGCGAGGGCGTCTGGGCCGGCTGGGCCGAGCGCGCGGACGGCACGCACGTGGCCGCCGCTGTGTCGGTCGGGCGCCGCCCCACGTACTACGGCGCCGACGGCTACCGGCTCGTCGAGGCGCACCTGCTCGATTTCAAGGGTGACCTCTACGGCGAGACGCTCACCGTCTGGCTCGGCGAGCACCTGCGCGACCAGGAGAAGTACGGCTCCGGCGAGGAGCTGATCGCGGCGCTCGACCGCGACGTCGCCGCCGCCCGCAAGTGGGTCGACGACCACCCTGCGGCGCGGCTGCCCGACCTGGGCACTCCCCCGCCCGAGGGCGAGGTCCGGCGCATCGGCTGACCTCGGCGACAGACAGTCACACCGCCGCCAGCAGCACGTACCCCATACCCGCACCCATCACCGCGCGGCACACCGTGCGCGAGGTCAACCCGGGCGCGGCGACCCCGCGCGTGCGCACGGCGGTCACCCCCGACCACGCGGCGTCGACGAGGAAGTAGCCTGCGCCCACGATCGCGAGCAGCGGCACCGCGAGCCCGGTCTCCATTGTGGACATCGTGAGCCACGGTCCGTGCGCCATGCCGCCGTGGGGCATCGCGGTCACCATGTAGAGCATCGCCGCGGCCGAGAGCGCGTGGTGCCCGCAGCTCGCGGTGTGCGCTTGCCGGCGGCCGCGCCACCAGGCGAACCCGAACCAGGCCGCGGTGAGCACGAAGATCGCCTGCCAGCCCGCGGCGGGGATCGGGCCGCCGACGGGCGAGAGCATCGCCACCATGGCGATCACGAGCAGCAGTTCGGCGAGGTCGGCGTGGCGCAGGCCGTGGCCCAGCCGCGCGTAGTCGAGCCGCACGAGCCGCAGCACACACGGCAGGGCGAGCAGCGCGAACACCGCGGTGAGCAGCCACGCGAGCAGCTGCGGCCCGCTCACGGCGAGCCCGCCGGCAGGGGTCGGGACATGGCCTCACTCCAGGTTTCACGCTCTGTCGCCGATCTCGTGTCCACCGTGGCACCCCACAGCGGGTGAACGCCAGCCAGCAAAGAGGTGAAACCCGTTGGCCCACAAGAGTTACGACCTCGAATCACGCTACCGTACGGGGCCAGGGTATGAGTAGCGCTCAGTGACGAGTCAAGACTAGTCCACTGGTCGGGACGCCGGTACCCGCGGTCACCACCACGGTCTCGACGTCCCGCACCTGGTTCACCGCGGTGCCGCGCACCTGGCGGACCGCTTCGGCGATGCCGTTCATGCCGTGGAGGTAGGCCTCGCCGAGCTGCCCGCCGTGCGGGTTCAGCGGCAACGCGCCCTGCAGGGTCAGCGTGTCGCCCGCGATGAAGTCCTTGGCCTCACCCCGGCCGCAGAAGCCCAGCTCTTCCAGCTGCATGAGCACGTAGGGCGTGAAGTGGTCGTAGAGCACCGCGACGTCCACATCGGACGGTCCCCGGCCCGACTGCGCCCACAGCTGCCGGCCCACCACGCCCATCTCCGGCAGCGCCGCGAGATCGTCGCGGTAGTAGCTGGTCATCACGTACTGGTCCGGCCCGCTGCCCTGCGCGGCCGCGGCGACGACGGCGGGCGGGTGCCGCAGGTCGCGGGCGCGTTCGACGCTCGTGACGACCAGCGCCACCCCGCCGTCGCTCTCCTGGCAGCAGTCGAGCAGGTGCAGCGGTTCGGCGATCCAGCGCGACGCCTGGTGCTCGGCCAGCGTGATGGGCCGGCCGTGGAACCACGCCGCCGGGTTCGTCGCGGCGTGGGCGCGGTCGACCACGGCGATGCGGCCGAAGTCCTCGCTCGTCGCGCCGTAGTCGTGCAGGTATCGCTGCGCCACCATGGCGACCGTTGCCGCGGGCGTCGCGATCCCCATCGGGTAGTGGAACGCGTTGTCCACTCCGGACGAGTTCACCTGCGCCGCCGCGGCGGCCTGCACGCGGCCGAAGCGCTGTCCGGACCGCTCGTTGAAGGCCCGGTACGCCACGACCACGTCGGCGATCCCGGTGGCGACGGCCATCGCCGCCTGCTGCAAGGTCGCGGCCGCAGCACCGCCGCCGTAGTGGATCCGGCTGAAGAACGTCAGCTCCGGGATGCCGAGCTCGCGGGCGAGCGCGATCTCCGCGGTGCCGTCCATCGTGAACGAGACCAGTCCGTCCACATCAGACGCCGACAGCCCGGCGTCGGCCAGCGCGTGTGTCACGCACTCCGCCGCCAGCCGCAGCTCACTGCGGCCCGAGTCCTTCGAGAACTCCGTGGCGCCGATCCCGGCGATCGCCGCCGCCCCGGCGAGCGTCACGACGCACCCCCGGGCAGGGTCAGCGCGACGGTGCCCGTCACGTGCTCGCCGAGACTGCCCGCGGCGGACACGGCGACTTCCACGTCGGCGCCGTCGCGCGCGACGACCCGGCCGGTGAACGTGAGCGTGTCGCCCGCGTAGCACGGCACCCCGAGCCGGATCTTGATCGACCGGATCAGCGCCTCGGGCCCGGCCCAGTCGCTCACGAACCGTTGCACGAGCCCGGTGTCGGTGAGGATGTTGAGGAAGATGTCCCGCGAACCCCGGGCGACGGCGGCGTCGCGGTCGTGGTGCACGTCCTGGAAATCGCGCGTCGCGAGCGCGGTGCTGATCACGAACGTGGTGCTCGCCTCGATCTCCAGCGGCGGCAGCTCGGCACTCATCGCGCCACCCGCCACGCCGGCAGGGTCAGCTCGTCGTCCACCCGCACGAACGCCGCCACCACCGGCAGCCCGATCCGCACCTCGTCCGGTGCCGCGTCGAGCAGCTCCGCCACCACGCGCACGCCTTCCTCCAGTTCCACGAGCGCCACCACGAACGGCAGCCGTTTGCCCGGCACCGGCGGGTGGTGGTGCACGACGTAGCTGTGCACCGTGCCGCGCCCGCTCGCGACGACGTAGTCCGGCGTCGCGTCCAGCTCGCCGTCCGGCGGCATCGGGCCGGGCGGGTGGCGCAGCGTGTCGCCCCAACGCTGGATGCGCAGCTCGCCCTCGCGCAGGCCGGCCCAGAAGAACTCCGTGTCCCGGCTGATCACCGGCCGCAACACGGGCGCAGGGGGTTCCGCGGCGAGCGGCCGGAACTTCAGGACGCGGAACAGCATGTCCGCCACCGGTTCGCCGTCCACCGTCCAGTGCATCCGCGTGGTCAGGAACCAGCCATCGCCGAGCGCGGTGCGCTTCGGCCCGGTGACGTCGGCGAGCTCGGTCGTGACCGCGACGCGTTCGCCCGCGCGCAGGTAGCGGTGGTAGGTCTGCTCGCAGTTCGTGGCGACGATCGACGGGTACCCCGCCTCGTCGAGCACGGCGAGGATCGCGCCCATCGGGTCGTTTTCGGCGCGCACCCCGCGCAATCCCGGCATCGTCCACACCTGCGCCATCGCCGGTGGCGCGACCAGTCCGTTGTGGACACTCGACCCGGCGAACGACGAATCCGTGTACACGGGGTTGGTGTCGCCGATCGCCTCGACCCAGTTGTTCACCATCGCCTGGTTGACCGGATCCCGCGCCAGGCGCGGTGCGCACGGCCCCGCGGCGGCGATCTTCGCGGCGGCTTCTTCGATCGTCGTCATCGCGGCACCCTCGGCAGTCCCAGACCGGCGGAGGCGATGAGCTCGCGCTGGATCTCGCTGACGCCCCCGCCGAACGTCAGCACCAGGTTGCGTTTCGCCAGCACGTCGAGCCACTCGGCGAGGTCGGCCGTCTCCGGGTCGGCGAGGTCGCCGTGGCGCCCCACGAGTTCCTCCAGCAGCCGCCCGATCCGCTGGAAGCGCTCCGAGGCGAACACCTTGGTGGCCGACGCGTCGGCCACCGCGACCGGCGCGGTCGACGACGACGCCGCGACCTGCCAGTTGAGCAGCTCGTTGATCCGCGCCACCGCGAACGTTTCGGCCAGGACCGCGCGCACGTCCGGCAGGTCGAGCAGCGCTTCGCCGTCCGGGGTCCGGCGCGCGGCGGCCCACGCCCACACGCGGTCGTGCAGCCCGCCGATCCGCCCGGCGGGCCCGAGCATCACGCGCTCGTGGTTGAGCTGCGTGGTGATCAGCCGCCAGCCCTGGTTCTCCTCGCCCACCAGCAGGTCCGCCGGCACGCGGACGTCCTGGTAGTAGGTCGCGTTCACGTGGTGGGCGCCGTCGCAGGTGATGATCGGCGTCCACGAGTAGCCGGGGTCGCGGGTGTCGACGATGAGGATCGAGATCCCCTTGTGCTTCGGCGCGTCGGGCGACGTGCGCACGGCGAGCCAGATGTAGTCCGCGTCGTGGCCGCCGGTGGTGAAGATCTTCTGGCCGTTGACCAGGTACTCGTCGCCCTCGCGCACCGCGCGCGTCCGCAGCGCCGCGAGGTCCGTGCCGGCCTCGGGTTCGGTGTAGCCGATGGCGAAGTGCACCTCGCCGGCGAGGATCCGCGGCAGGAACCGCGCCTTCTGCTCCTCCGTGCCGAACTGCTGCAACGTGGGGCCGACCGTCTGCAGCGTCACGGACGGCAGCTGCACGTCCGCGCGCGCGGCCTCGTCGACGAACAGGTGCTGCTCGATCTCGCCGAAGCCCTGGCCGCCGTAGCGCTTCGGCCAGCCGACGCCGAGCTTGCCGTCCCGGCCCAGGCGGCGCACGACCTCGCGGTACACCGGCCCGTGCCGCTCGCGCAGCAGCGCCCGGCGTTCTTCGGGGGTCAGCAGGCCGGCGAAGTACGCGCGCAGTTCCGTGCGCAGCGCCTGCTGCGCGGCCGTCAGCTCGAGGTGCGGGCTCATCCGGCCACCCGCTCCCCGAGCCGGCCCAGCCGGTGCGCGGCACCACCGAGCGCCCGGCCGAGGTCCTTCACCGCCGACGAGTACCGGTGCAGCGGGTAGTCGCGGTCGACGCCCAGGCCGCCGTGCAGGTGGTGGCAGGTCGCGAGCGCGAGCGGCGCCTGGTCGGTGAGCCAGTAGGCGGCGACGTCGAGCTCGGTGTCGGCGTCCAGCCCGGCCGACAACCGCCACACCGCAGACGTCGCGGCCAGGTGCACGGTTCGCGCCGCCACGTAGACGTCGGCGATCTGCTGCGCCACCGCCTGGAACGCGGCCAGCGGACGGCCGAACTGCGTGCGCTCCCCCACGTGGCGGGAAGTCGCGGCGAGCGCGCCGGCCAGCAGCCCGGCACCGAGCGCGAGCGCACCCGCGACGGCGAAGCGGTGCAGCGTCGCCACGGCGTGGCCGGGTGCGCGATCGCGCAGGAACTCGGTGTCGGTGATGCGCACGCGGTCGAGGCGCACGGTGTATTCGGGCGCGCCGGCGGAGCTGTGCGTGCGCACGAGCTCCACGCCCTCGGCGTGCGGGTCGACGAGCGCCACCGCGGTACCGCCCGGCAGGGCGATCGGCGTGAGGATCCGCGTGGCGTCGGCCGCGTACGGCACGCCCGTCTTCACGCCGGTGAGCTGCCACACACCGTCGGCGGCCGAGCCGGCCGTGTCCGGCACGCTCGTGAGCGGCGCGGACGGTTCGTGCAGCGCCGCCGTGAGGAGCTCGTCGCCGGCCGCGACGGTCGGCAGCAGCTGCGCGCGCTGCTTCGGCGTGCCGAGCGCTTCGACGGGCAGCACACCCAGCGCCAGCACGGCGTACGCCGGCCCCGCGGCGGCCGCGCAGCCCACCTCCGTCAGCACGGCCGCGACCTCGGCCACGCCCAGCCCGTCACCCCCGAGGTCCGCGGGCAGGGCGAGCGCGAGCAGCCCCGCGTCCGCCAGCGCGCGCCAGGTTTCCCCGAGATCCGCGGTCTTGCCCAGCACCCGCGCGGTCAGCGCGGCGATCTCCGTCTGCGTATCGTCTGGGGTGAAGTCCACGCCGGTCCCTCCCTCCGGATGGCCGTCATAAGTGGAACACGTTCTAGTCTTAACCGGAAGGGGCGGGCTCGGCAACCCCCGGAAGCTTCGGCAACCGGGTACGCCAGAAGCGGAAGAGGTCGTCACACGAGAAGGGGCGCCGAGTCGACGTGGGTGCGGAACAGGTTCTCAAAGGCGCGCTGGGCGACCTCGGCTGGCAGGCGACCCGGCGGCTCGCGACGATCCCGTCCACCGCGGGCGTGCCGGACCCCGTGCCGCTCGCACTGCCCGGACGCGGCCAGACCGTGGTCGTCGACGTCGGCCCGCGCCAGGCGCCGGCGATCATCCTGCTGCACTCGGTGGCCTGCACGGGACTGCTGACCTGGTACCCGGTGCTCGACCGGCTGGCCAAGCACTACCGCGTGGTGGTGTTCGACCAGCGCTGGCACGGCCAGGGCATCCGCTCGCACGAGTTCTCGCTGCAGGACTGCGCCGAGGACGTCGTCGCGGTCGCCGACGCGCTCGGCATCGACCGCTTCGTGATCGCGGGCTACTCGATGGGCGGCATGGTCGGCCAGCTCGTCGCCTACCACGAGCGCGAGCGCGTGAGCGGGCTCGTACTGTGCTCCACGGCGAGCTACTTCCGCCGCGGCATCCGCCAGAAGGTGGCGCTCGACCTGTTCGGGCGCACGCTGCAGATCATGCGCGACCAGGCCAAGATCGGCCTCGTGCCGGGCGAGCCGCGGCGCGAGCGCCTCGCGCGCCTGGAAGACCACCGCTGGGCGCTCGCCGAATTCCGGTCCACGAGCCCGTGGGCCATCGCCGTCGCGCTCGACGAGATCGGCCGGTTCGACTCGGCCCCGTGGCTGCACACCCTGCGCTTGCCGACGTCCGTGGTCGTGACGAGCCGCGACGGGTTCATCGCGCCCGCGCACCAGCGGTCGCTGGCCCGGCGCATCGCGGGCGCGGCGACGTACGAGATCCCCGCCGGCCACACGGCGTGCGTGCTCGCGGCGAACCAGTTCGTGCCCGCGCTGATGGCGGCCACCACGTCGGTGCACGCGGCGATCGCCGACCAGGAGGCGGGCCGCACGCGGGCCGAAGACGAAGGCGAAGAGCCCGAGTCGGCGTAGGGGTCAGTAGGTCGAGACCAGGTCCGCCGGGCGGAGGTCGAGGCGGTAAGGCACTTCGAGGCGCACCGTGTCCTCGCCGGTGGCCTCGCCGTCGAGCACGTACTCGCTTCCTTCGAGGCGGTAGCACGACAGCGTCGGCTCAATGGGTTCGATGACCCAGTAGTACGGACAACCCGCCGCGGCGAGCCGGGCGGGTTTGAGGTGGCGGTCGATGTAGCGGCTCGACGGGGAGACGACCTCCACGGCGAGCACGGGCACCCCGACCAGGGCCCGTTCGGTGAAGGTCTCGCGCCGGCCGACCACCACGTCGGGGATCATCACGGTGAACTCGTCGAGCACGACGTCGACGGGCGCGGGGAGGACCTCGCAGTCCGCAGGACAAACCGGGGTGAGCGCCGCGAGCAGGCGCGCGACCACCCTCTGGTGCAGCGGGCGCGGGGACGGGCTCACCAGAAGCGTCCCGTCCACCAATTCGTACCGACGGCGTTCATCCGAGATCGTCTCCAGGTCCCGACGGGTGAGACGGTCGCCGTGCGCGAACATCGGGACTGTCATCATGCTGCCTTCGGGACGGGCCGACCGGAAAACGACTACGCAAGCGTAGACGTGTACAGGCCGCAGCGCGAACCCGCGCGCGGCGCGTCGCGGACCCGGGCGGCCCATTCCCCCGGACGTCCGCTCGTGTTCGCCATCACGATGCGTGACGGAAATGCGGCGAAACAGACCCGGTCAGCCCAGGGCAACGCCCGGTAACAGGGCCGTTCGAGTTATGTGGGCCAATTCTCGAAATGGTCATTCAGGGGAGGGTAATAGGACACCGCAGGATTACCAGTTGTACTTCTGAGCTGGGGTAACCACTTTGACGACTCGCCCGGTCGAAGTCCCCCCGGGCGCCCCAGCACGATATCATTGCGTGACTGAACGGGTCCGCGGAACCCCGATTAAGGTGAACTTCACCATTCCGCACCGCGTTCGCTCTCCGTGATTAACCGGATGGACGTGAAAAAAGGGCATTCTGGCCGGACGTTCGCAACGGCATCCGTTCCCGGTGGTGGTCATGCCTGCCCCATCCGCACCCAGCCGGCCCGTCTCCCTCTTCCGCCTCGACGGCACCGGCGCCGAGCCCGACCTGCTCGTGGCGCTCAAACCCGAACAGGTCAGCACCGACACGGCGGTCGACCTCTCGGGCACCCGCGCGCGGCTCGTCGCGGGCGCGTTCCACACCCAGGAGCCGCAGTGGCTCCCGCACGCGAGTGCGTTGACGGGCAACGACCTCGCACTGTCGTCGACGCTGCCGTTCGCCGTGCTGCTCGTGCCGCGTCCACCGTGGACATACGCGGTGTCGTGGGGCGCCGGGCACCTGGTGCTCAACGACGAGTACGTGGAACAGGGTTTCGGGCTGCTGTTCGGGATCCGCCGGCTCGACCCGTACGACCTGGGCCTGGTGGCGAGCGCCGCGCTCGACGTATCAGCGCGCGCCACGCAGATCTCGATCCCCGGTGGCGGCGAGCTTTCCGCGTTCCGCCTCGAACCCTACGGCGACCTCGTGAACCGGCTCGCGGGCTCGGCGGACCTCGGCGATCTCACCTACGGGCGCGTGACCGGCAAGCGCTACCGGATCCGCGTCGGCAACTCCCTGTGGGTGCCGCTCGCGAAGGACCCGCGAGCGTTCCTCGCCGATCTCGACGCCGTCGGCGCGGTGGTCGACGAACCGGACGCCGATTCGGCCCTGCGGTTCATCGCGCAGACGCGCCCGCTCGACCGCCGCCACCGGCTGGTGCCGACGCTCGAAGCCCGGCTCGCCTCCGCGCTCGGCGGTGGCACCGAGGCGGCGCTGGGGCTCGCGTGGCCCGCCACCGCCGTCGAGCAGGCGGAGAACGCCGGTTCCTTCCGCATCACCGGGCTGGGCCCGGGCGGCCCGCTGCACGTGGCGAACCGGCTGGAGCTCGACCACTTCACCGGACGGCTCGCGCAACTGCCCGCCGACAAGCGGGTGAAGGCCCTGCGCGCCGGTCGCGTCGTGACCTGCGCCGACGAGGCCGGTGAGGAGGAGACCGGCTCCCCCGTGCAGGTCGCGCGCTGGCTCGTGTTCGAGACGACGATCGGCCACACGCGCTACGTGTTCCACCAGGGCCGCTGGTACCGCATCGGCGAGACGTACGTGGAGCAGATGCGCGCGCAGGTCGCGAACCTGTTGTCCCGCAAGTACGAGTGGCCGGATCTCACGTGGAAACCCACCGGCGACCCCGACGACGAGAACCGCTACTGCCGGCGGGTCGCCACCCTCGACGGCTACGTCTGCCTCGACCGCGACACGGCGAGCACGCCGCTGCACCCGCGCTTCGAGCTGTGCGACCTGCTCGGCCCGCGCAACGAGCTGATCCACGTGAAGTGGCTCGGCCGCGCCACCGCCGCGAGCCACCTCTACACGCAGGCGCTCGTGTCCGCCGAAGCCCTGCACGACGAACCGGAAGCGCTGGCCCAGCTGGCCGCCAAGGTGTCCACCCTGGACGGTGGCCGGGTGCTCACGAAGGCGCCGGACACCGTCGTGCTCGCCGCGGCGGGCCGCGCCTGGACCGTCGACGAGCTGTTCACGCTGTCGCAGGTCTCGTTGCTGCGCCTCGACCGCGCCGTCCGCGGCCTGCAGGCGACGCTGAAGTTCGCCGACATCCCGCACGTGGCCAAGAGGAAGACCGCGGCGCGGCCGGCGAAACGGCGGCGCAAAGCGTGAACGCTTCAGGGTCGGTGCGCCGGCTCCGCCACTACACTGGAGCCGGCCCCGGCTCGAACCAGGCGGTGACGACGATGACTCGCGACTCCACGATCCGCGCCCGGATAGCAGAACACTGGTGGGCCTCCGAGGCCGGCGACATCGACGCCGAACACGCGATCTACGCCGTGGACGCGATCCTGGACTACCCGCAGTCCGGGGAACGCTTCCGCGGGCGCGAGCGGATCCGGGCGCAACGCGGCGGGCATCCGGCCGAGCGCCACTTCACCGTCACCCGGATTCTGGGCGGTGGTGGCCTCTGGGTGAGCGAGTGCGTGATCACCTACGACGGCGCGCCCACCCGCTCGGTGAGCATCATGGAGTTCACCGGTGATCTCGTGGCCCGTGAAACCCAGTACTTCGCCGATCCGTTTCCCGCTCCACCTTCCCGCGCGGCGCAGGCTGAGCCGATGCCGGACGGCGGCTGAGGAACCTCAGGCGGGCATCGCCTTCAGCAGTTCGGTCATCGCTTCCGGCAGCGAATCCGCGAGCGGCCACAGGTCCTTCACGAGTTCCTTGGCGCCCAGCAGCCCGACGCCGACCTTGCCGTTGTAGGAGAAGACCGTGATGTTGAGACCGGCGCCGTGGAAGACCGGGCCGAGGGGGTACAGACCGTTGACGCGTGCGCCGAGCAGGTAGAGCGGCAGCTGCGGGCCGGGCACGTTGGAGATGATCAGGTTGTGCACGACCGGATGACGCTCGGCCAGCCGCAGCGCCGAGTACGCGCGCACGCCCAGGCCGAAGGCCGTCGCCGGGGAGAACTGGGCCCAGTCGGCGAGCATGTCGGCGTCGATGTCGTAGTGGTGGTCCTTCGACAGCCGGTTGGCCTCGGCCAGGAAGAACACGCGGGCCGCGGGGTCGGGCAGGTGCGTGGGCAGCGACGCGAAGAACGCCGACACCTTGTTGCTGCCGTGGTCGCGTTCGGTGCGCTCGTGCACGGACACCGGCACCGTCGCCACCAGCGGGTCTTCCGGCAGCTCGCCGCGGCCGAGCAGGAACTGCCGCAGGGCACCGGAAACGAGCGCCAGCACCACGTCGTTCACCGTGACCCCGAAGGCGTTCTTCACGAGCTTGACGTCCGCGAGGTCGACCTGAGCGAACGCGACCGAGCGGTGGCCGGTGATCGTGCCGTTGAGCGAAGTGCGCGGCGCGGTGAACGGCACCGGCATCCCCTTGCCGCGCACCGCCTTGCCCAGCCAGCGAGGCACGAGCTCCACCAGCTCGGGCAGCAGGCGCGCCAGCTCGAACGGGCGTTGCGAGAGGCCGTGCAGGCTTTCGCGGAGGATTTCGACGCGCGTGGGCAGGCCGCTGTTGTGCCGTTCTTCCTGCGGGATCTCGGGCAACGGGGCTTCGGGCTCCAGGCCGGCGAGGTAGGTGATCAGGCTGGCGCCGCCGACGCCGTCGATGCTCGCGTGGTGCATCTTGATGAGCACCGCGATGCCGCCGCCCCGCAAGCCTTCGATCACGTAGAACTGCCACAGCGGGTGCGAACGGTCGAGCTGCTGGCCCGCGATGTGCGCGCACAGCTCGGCGAGCTCGCGGTCGTCACCCGGCGACGGCACGCCGATGCGGTGCACGTGGTTGTCGAGGTCGAAGTCCTCGTCCTCGACCCACACGGGGTGGCTGAGGTTCCAGAGTGGATTGTGCAGTTTGCGGCGGAATTCCGGGATCAGCGCGACGCGTTCCGCGAGGCGGCGCTTGAGTTCGGCGAACGAGTAACCGCCGGGGATCGTGGAGCCGTCGAGCGTGAGCAGGCCGCAGACGTGCAAGACCTGTGCCGGGGTCTCCAGGTAGAGGAAACTCGCGTCCAGCCCGCTCAGTCGTTGCATGCCGCCAGCGTAAGCCAGAACCGGCGCCCGGGCCGTACCCGGCGGTAGCATCGAGCAGGTGAAACCCGCCTTCCCGGCCCGGCGGGCAGTGCAGCTCGGGCTCACCGCCGTCGCCCTGCGCCCGCCCCGCCGCCGCTCCTCGTCCATCCCCGTGTTCTTCGCCGCCTGGCTCACCGACGAGCTGGCCCCGCACCTGCTCGCGCTCACCGTCGCCGACGCCGTGCAGCACGTCGCGCGCCACGGCCTGCGCGCACGCGGCACGAAGGCCGGACTGGCGCTCACCGCGCTGTCGGCCGTCGGGCTGGGTTCGCTGATCTCGACGGCGCGGAAGGCCCGCGGCGAGGTCGAATCGGCGCTGAACGAGGCGCTCGGGCCGGGCTACTCGCAGCGCCTGACGCACCCGCCGAGCCCGAAAGACCTGGCGACGCCGTGGGGTCAGCTGGCGCTGCCCTTCCGCACTCGCGACCCAGAGGTGGTGCGCGAGCGGAACCTCCCGTACGCCGAGGGCGGCAAGCGGTTCCTGCTCGACGTCTTCCGGCCGGCGAAACCCGTGACCGGCGCGCCGGTGCTGCTGCAGATCCACGGGGGCGCGTGGACGATCGGGAACAAGGACGAGCAGGGCCAGCCCCTCATGCGCCACCTCGCCCGCCGCGGCTGGGTGTGCGTCGCCATCAACTACCCGCTCGCGCCCGCGAACCGCTGGCCCGCGCACGTCGTCGCCGCGAAGCGCGCGCTGGCGTGGATCCGCGGGAACATCGCCTCCTACGGCGGCGACCCGGGGTTCGTCGCGGTCACCGGCGGCTCGGCCGGTGGGCACCTCGCCGCGCTGCTCGCGTTGAGCCAGAACGACCCGGCGCTGCAGCCTGGCTTCGCCGACGCGGACACGAGCGTGCAAGCCTGCGTGCCGCACTACGGCGTGTACGACATCGCCGCCACCAGCGGCGCGGAAGAGAGCCGCTACCGGCTGGAGAGCCTGCTGGCCCGCCGCGTCTTCTCCCCCGACCGCGACCCGGTGCGGTTCCTCGAGGACTACGTCGCCGCGTCGCCGCTGGACCGCGTCTCCGCCGATGCTCCCCCGTTCTTCGTCATCCACGGCCGCAACGACTCGCTGGTGCCGGTGGGGGAAGCGCGCGAATTCGTGCGACGGCTGCGCGCGGTGTCGAAGCAGCCCGTCGCGTACGCGGAACTCGCCGGCGCGCAGCACGCGTTCGACGTGTTCCCCTCGATCCGCAGCGCCCACGTGGTCCGGGGAGTGGAGCGGTTCCTCGACCACACCTACCGCACGTGGGCCGCCGCGGATCGGTGAATCAGGGTTCCAGCGGTGCGTTCGGGTCGGCCAGCCGGTCGGCGTCGATCGGGCCTTCCGCCCGGATCAGGGCCTTGAGCTGGTCGCCGACGTCCCAGACGTTCACGTTCATGCCCGCCAGCACCCGGCCCTCGAGGAGCCAGAACGCGATGAACTCGCGGGCTTCGACGTCACCGCGGAAGACGACCCGGTCGTAGCCGCCCGGGATGACGTGGCCGTGGTACTCCATGCCCAGGTCGTACTGGTCGGTGAAGAAGTACGGCAGCTCGTCGTACGTCTCGTCCTGGCCGGTCATGACGGCGGCCGCGACGGCGGGCTGGTTGAGCGCGTTGGCCCAGTGCTCCACGCGCAAGTGCTCGCCGAACAGCGGGTGCAACGCGGACGCGATGTCGCCGGCCGCGAAGACGTCCGGGTCGGAGGACCGCAGCGAAGCGTCCACCACCACGCCGTCGTCGACGGTCAGGCCCGCCGCCTGCGCGAGGCCCACGTTCGGCGCGGCGCCGACGGCGACCAGCACCGCGTCGGCCGGGACGACCGTGCCGTCGTCGAGGCGGACGCCGGTGGCCTTGCCGCCCTCGGTGGTGATCTCGTCGACCACCACGCTCAGCCGCAGGTCCACGCCGTGGGCGCGGTGCAGGTCGGCGAACACGGTGGCGACCTCGCGGCCGAGCACGTTCAGCAGCGGCAGCTCGGCCACTTCGAGCACGGTCACCTCGGCGCCGGCTTCCCGCGCGGCCGCCGCGACCTCCAGGCCGATCCAGCCGGCGCCGATCACGGCCAGGCGCGTGCCGGCCGTCAATGTCTCCTTCAGGCGCACGGAATCGGCGAGGCGGCGCAGGTAGTGCACGCCCTGCGCGTCGGACCCCGGGATCGGCAGGCGGCGCGGGCTCGACCCGGTGGTCAGCAGCAGCTTGTCGTAGCCCACGGTCTCACCCCCGTCGAGGCGCACGAGCTTCGCGGCCCGGTCGAGCTCGGTCGCCGTCACCCCGAGTCGCAGGTCGACGTCGTGCTCGGCGTACCAGCCCCCGTCGTGGACGAACACGCTGTCGCGCTCGGCCTTGCCGGCGAGGAACTCCTTGGACAACGGCGGCCGCTCGTACGGGCGGTCGGGTTCATCTCCGATGAGCGTCACGCGCCCGGCGAACCCGCTCGCCCGGAGCGCCTCCGCGGCCTTGGCGCCGGCCAAGCCCGCGCCGACGATGACAAAACCTTGCTCTGGCAAGGGGAACACCTCCGCTATGCGTTCACACCGGTCAGTGCGAAGAACTCCTGGCGGGAACGTGCATCCTCCCGCAAGGTGCCCAGCAGTGTCGAGGTCACGGTGCTCGAACCGGTGGCCTGGACGCCACGCAACGTCATGCACGTGTGCTCGGCCTCGATGACGACACCGACACCCTTGGGGCTCAGCTGCTCGGCCAGCCAGCCGGCGACCTGCTTGGTGAGCCGCTCCTGCACCTGCGGCCGGCACGCGAAGTGCTCGACGACGCGGGCGAGCTTCGACAGCCCGAGGATGCGGTCGCCGGGCAGGTAGCCGACGTGCGCGACCCCGGTGAACGGCAGCAGGTGGTGCTCGCACACCGACCGGACGGGGATGTCGCGGGCGAGCACGAGTTCGTCGTAGCCCTCGTCGTTGGGGAACGTGGTGAGGTCGAACGAGCGCGGCGTGAACAGCTCCGCGTACGCGCGCGCCATGCGTGCGGGGGTGCCCTGCAGGCTCTCGGAGTCCAAGGCGACGCCCAGTGCCTTGAGGAAGTCGCCCGCGGCGCGCGTGGCGGCGTCCAGGTCGATGCCGGGATCGGGTTCGTGCACGACGCGGAGAGCGGGGCCGGAGCGCATGGGGACACCTCGGGGTTCGACGAGTTTTCGCACATGATTATTGGTCTTATTCTGGGGACTGGTCAAGGTGAGCAGGTCAACACCACAGGTTGCTGCTTGTGGGTACCCTCATGGGCGTTATCGTGGAGATGTGACGACTGAGCCCGCCACGCCCGCCATCAAGGCGGTGGCCGCGCTGGAGGAGGACCTGCGTCGCGGGATGTACGCGTTCATCCGCGCCGCGGGGCGTCCCGTCACGCGCGACGAGGCGGCCGCGTCGGTCGGCATCTCGCGCAAGCTCGCCGCGTTCCACCTCGACAAGCTCGTGGCGGCCGGCCTGCTGCGCTCGCGGTACGAAGCCGTCGGCGGGATCCGCAAGGTCGGCCGCACGCCGAAGGTCTACGAGCCCGCGGAAACCGACTTCGCCGTCAGCATCCCGCCGCGCCGCCACGCCGTGCTCGCCGACATCCTGCTCGAGGCCGTCGCGACCGAGACCGAAGGCGAACCGGCCCGCGACGCCGCCCGGCGCGTGGCCGCCTCCCACGGTGCGGACCTCGGCGCCGCGGAACGCGAAGAGCTGCGCCCGGGCCGCCTGGGCACCGAACGCGGCCTCACGCTCACCGAAACCGTCCTGGCCCGGCACGGCTTCGAGCCGAACCGCGAAACACCCGCACGCGTGCGGTTGCGCAACTGCCCGTTCCACCCGCTCGGCGGCAAGCAGCCCGAGCTCGTGTGCGGCATCAACAAGGCCTTCCTCAGCGGCATCCTCGCCGGCCTGGAGGTACCGAACGTCGACGCCGTGCTCGTGACCCCGCGCCACGGCGGGTGCTGCGTCGAGCTGCGCGGCACCGGTGACGAGCCGGGTCACTCCGGCGGATAGGCGACGTCGAGCGGTTGCGCCGACGGCGGTCCGTCCAGGCGCCAGGCCGAACCCGCGCGGACGAAGCGGTACCACCGGTGGTCGCGTCCGTAGCGCAGTTGCAGGGACCCCTGGGTAATGCGGTTGCGCCACGTGGCCGTGGTGTCCGCGGCCCCCGAGTCCGCCAGGCACGCGCGGGCTTCCGCGAGCGGCCCCGGCCCCGGTGACCACGTGTCGCGCAGCGCCGCCAGGCCCCCGCGACCCGCCTCGGCCCAGGCTTGCGCCCACGCGGTGAGGTCCGCGACCGAAAGCCCGGTCTCGGCGGCCAGCCGCGGCCGCTCGACCGCCGGCCGCGCGGCGGCGCGGCGCGCGAGGTCTTCCTCGAACGTCAGCTCCGCCGCGGCGCCGCCCGACACCAGGAGGTCGCGCGCCCACGCCGCGGCGTCGGCGGCGAGCCCCACCAGGCTCTCCGAGGTCCAACCCGTGCTCGCCGGCGGATCGAGGTCGAGCACGGCCGGCGGGCCGGCGACGTCGGGCACCGGCGGCAGCGCGGGCACGGCCGTGACGCGGCGCGAGTACGCGCGTTTCGGCGTCAGCCCGGGGTCGCGCACGCGCGTGCGCTTCGGCCGGTCCGGCGTCCGCAGGCTGCGCAGCGTGGTGAGCACCTCGTCGCGCGGGCGGCCGCGGAGCTTGAACAGCACGAACGGGTCGGCGTCGACCTCGTCGGCCACCAGGTAGTACACGGCGGCGACGTGCTTGCACGGGTTCGCCGAATCCGGGCACGAGCAGCGCGGCCGCAGGTCACCCGGACCGGGCAGCAGGTCGGCACCGGCCTCGCGGGCCTGGGCCGCCAGCTCCTCGGGCAGCTCGCCGTCCAGCAGCGCCGCGGTGTGGCCCAGCCGGCGACCGACGACGTCGAGCAGCCGGCTCCACTGCTCGGGCGTGAACTCGCGCATCCGGATCGTCACCCGGTACGGCTCCGGACGGCTCCCCCGCACGCGCGCGGTCAGTTCACCCGGGCCGACGGCGAGCTCGCTCACCGTGCCCTTGCGCGCGTACGTGCGCCCGCGCGGCAACCGGTTCGGGTCCACGCTCGCGCGTTGCTCCAAGGCCTCCACCCACGCCCGGCCCCACCACGTGGTGCCGAACGTCCGCCGCGGCGGCATCACCCACCGCCGAGCCGAACGAGGTCGGCGAGCTCGTCGTCGGACAGCTCCGTGATCCAGTCCTCGCCCGCGCCCACCACGGCGTCGGCCAGCCCCCGCTTCGACTCCAGCACGGCGGCGATCCGCTCCTCCAGCGTGCCCTCGGCGATGAGCCGGTGGACCTGCACGGGCCGGTCCTGCCCGATCCGGTACGCGCGGTCGGTCGCCTGGTCCTCCACAGCCGGGTTCCACCAGCGGTCGTAGTGGATCACGTGCGTCGCCCGCGTCAGGTTGAGCCCGACGCCGCCGGCCTTGAGCGACAGCAGGAACACCGGCACCTCACCGGACTGGAACGACGCCACGAGCTCGTCGCGCCGCCTCGGCCCGACCTCACCCGAGAGCAGGGCGACGGGCAGCCCGCGCTCGGTGAGCCGGCGCTCCAGCAGCCGGCACAGCCGCACGTACTGGCTGAACACCAGCACGCTGTCGCCCTCGTCGAGGATCACGTCGAGCAGCTCCTCGAACGCGGCGAGCTTGCCCGACCGTCCACTGAGGACGCCGCCGCCCTCCTTGAGGAACTGGGCCGGGTGGTTGCAGATCTGCTTGAGCTCGGTGAGCAGCTTGAGCACCTGCCCGCGCCGCTGCACGCCCTGGGCCTCGCGGATCTGCGCCAGGTTCTCGCGCACCACGGCCTCGTACAGCGTGGTCTGCTCCGCGGTGAGCGGCACGAACCGGTCCGTCTCGGTCTTGCGCGGCAGCTCCGGCGCGATGTCCGGGTCGGTTTTGCGGCGCCGCAACAGAAACGGGCGCACGGTCGTCGCCAGCCGGTCGGTGGCGGCCTTGTTCCGGTCGCGTTCGATCGGCCGCGCGACCGTGCGGCGGAACCGGTCGAGCGGGCCGAGCAGGCCCGGCGTGGTCCAGTCCAGCAACGACCACAGCTCCGTGAGCCGGTTCTCCACCGGCGTGCCGGTGAGCGCCACGCGCGCCGCGGCCGGCACCTTCCGCAGCTCCTTCGCCGTGGCGGACAACGGGTTCTTCACGTGCTGCGCCTCATCGGCGGCGACGATTCCCCAGTCCACTTCGGACAGCGTCGCGCGGTCGCGGCGCACCACGCCGTACGTGGCGAGCACGACCTCGTCGGGCACCAGGTCGGCGAGGTGCCGGCCGCCGCCGTGGAAGCGGCGCACGCGCACGCCGGGCGCGAACTTCGCGAACTCGCGCTCCCAGTTGCCCAGCAGTGAGGTCGGGCAGACCACGAGCGTCGGCCCGGCGCCGAGCGGGCGCCGGTGCAGGTGCAGCGCGATGAGCTGGATGGTCTTGCCCAGACCCATGTCGTCGGCCAGGCACGCGCCGAGGCCGAGCTCCGTCATCGTCGCGAGCCAGCCGACGCCCGCGAGCTGGTACGGCCGCAGGGTCGCCTCGAGCCCGGCGGGCGCCGCGGGCGGTTCGGGGGCGCGCGAGCGCAACCGCTCCACCAGCCCGGCGAGCGCGGGCTGCGCGGCGAACTCGACGCGTTCCCCGTCCAGCTCCAGCTCGCCCGTGAGCGCCGCGGCCAGCGCCTCGGCACCCGTGAGCTTGCGGTCGCGCCGGGCCCGCACCCGTGCGAGCAGGCCCGGGTCGAGCTTCACCCACTGGCCGCGCAGGCGCACCAGCGGCCGCTTGGCCTCGGCCAGCGCGGCCACCTCGTCGTCGGTCAGCTCGGCGCCGCCGAGTGACAGGCGCCAGCGGAACTCCAGCAATTCCGTCAACGGGAAAGCCGGCCCCGCCTCGCTCGCCGGCGTTTGCGTCGCGCCGGCCTTCGCGCGGATCTCGCCGGCGAAGAGGTCTTTGGGCCACAGCACTTCGATGCCCGCGCCGCCGAGTTCGCGGCCGCCTTCGCCGAGCAGGTCCACGACGTCGTCGTCGGTCAGCGCGAGCTCCGTCGGCGCGGCTTCCGCGAGCACGCGCCCGAGCGGTGGCCACGCCCGCGCGCCGCGGCGCAGGCCGAGCAGCAGCTGCGTCTCCACCTGGTCGCCGAGCCGCTCCAGCACGGCGTCGGGCGCGTCCCACAGCGTCGCGGCTTCGACGACCAGGCTCGGCTCGAGCGCGGACCGCACGGCGAGCACGCCGGCGAACCGGTCCTCGTCGCGGACCTCGATCCGCAGGATCAGCTGCGCGCCGTGGGGACCGCGGGCCTCCAGCTCGGTGAGCCACGCCGCGCCGTCCGGCCCGATCAGCGTGGGCTCCGCCGCCGCGAACGCCGGCCCGCCCGCCCCGACGGACGCGGCCGGGCTGCGTACGAGCACGTCGGCCGCCGCGTCCCACAACGCCCGCACCAGCGACTCGGGCGAGTGCAGCCGGATCCGCTTCACCCCCGACAGCGGAAGCGCGTGCGCCTCCGGCGGCAGCGCCGAAGCCAGCCCGCGCAGCAGCTCCTCGTCGGCCGCGTCGAGCGGGCCCACGCGCCACGAACCGACGCCGCCGGGCGTGAGCGCGGGCCGCAACCGGCCGCGCGCCACGAGGTTCACCCCGGCGTTCACCGCCGCCGACCACGCCGCGACGGCCGGGCTGGCGTCGTCGGGCACCACCAGCAGCCGCGGGATCGCCCGCGCGAGCGGCACGAGCCGCGCCGACACCTTCGTGCGCGTGAACTTCCCGCCGCCGGGCAGCACGAGCTCGATCGCGGTGTCCCCCGCGACCTCGTCGCCCCAGAGCGCGAGCACGCCCTCCCGCGGCGGATCCGAGGGGAGGTAGGTGGCCTGGGTGTGTGCGCCGAACTCCACGACCAGCACCGTAGGCCAGGGGTACGACAACCGGCTCAGCGCGGCAGGCCCAGCACCCGCTCCGCCACGGCCGACAGCAGCACCTGCGTCGTGCCGCCCGCGATCGACAGGCAGCGCGTGAGCAGGAACTCGCCGGGGGCAGGCGCACCGGGACCGGCCGGTGTCGAACCTGTTCACACGCCCGACTCGCGTCGGCTCCTCAAGTCCCCTCACTCGAACCTGCGAAGTCGGAGCAACCACACCACCGGCTCTCGTCCGCTGCCGGCTCAGCCCGGCAGACCCAGCACCCGCTCCGCCACGGCCGACAGCAGCACCTACGTCGTGCCGCCCGCGATGGACAGGCAGCGCGTGAGCAGGAACTCGCCGGGGGCAGGCGCACCGGAACAGGCCGGTGTCGAACCTGCTCACACGCCCGACTCGCGTCGGCTCCTCAAGACCCCTCACTCGAACCTGCGAGAGCACCGGCGGCTCAGCGCGGCAGGCCCAGCACCCGCTCCGCCACGGCCGACAGCAGCACCTGCGTCGTGCCGCCCGCGATGGACAGGCAACGCGTGAGCAGGAACTCGTGCGACGTCGGGTCGTCGGGGAGCAGGGCGGGGTTCAGCTCGAGCGCGAACTCCGCGACGTCCTGCCGGTGGCGCACTCCCAGCAGCTTCGCGACGGACGACTCCGCGCCCGGGCCCTGGCCGTCGAGGCGGCGCAGCGTCGCTCGCAGGTCGAGGACCGAGCAGGCGCTGCCGGAGCCGATCAGCGCGCCGAGGCGTTCGCGGTCCGCCTCGGCGAGGTTCGGGCCGGGGCCCGTGACGAGCGCTTCCACGCCTTCCCCCGCCGCGGAGCCCTTGCCGAGGGCCACGCGTTCGCCGGCGAGGGTCGTGCGCGCGAGCCGCCAGCCGGCGCCCGGTTCGCCGACCACGTCGGCGTCGGGGACGAAGACGTCGTCCAGGAAGACCTCGTTGAACACGCTCGCGCCGGTGATCTCGCGCAGCGGGCGGGTGGTGATACCGGGCGAGCGCATGTCCACGAGGAAGTAGGTGATGCCCTTGTGCTTGGGCGCGTCCGGGTCGGTGCGCGCGAGGCAGATCGCGCGGTCGGCCTCGTGCGCGAGCGAGGTCCACACCTTCTGCCCGGTGAGCCGCCAGCCGCCGTCGACGCGCCGGGCCGCGGTGCGCAGCGAAGCCAGGTCCGAACCGGCGCCGGGTTCGGAGAACAGCTGGCACCAGACGAGTTCACCGCGCAACGTCGGGCCGATGAACCGCTCGCACTGCTCGGCCGTGCCGTGCGCGAGGATCGTCGGCGCGGCCCACGCGCCGATCACCAGGTCCGGCCGCCGCACGCCGGCGTCGGCGAGGGCCGCGTCGATGCGCAGCTGCTCGGCGGGCCCGGCGCCGCGGCCGTACGGCTCGGGCCAGTGCGGCGCCAGCAGTCCCGCGTCGGCGAGCGCACCGCGCCGGCGGTCTTCCGGCAGCTGCCCGATCTCCCGCACGAGCGCGGTGAGCTCGGGCGAGCCGTCGACGTCCACGTCGAGCGTGCGCCGCTCCCCCGCCAGCGCGAGGCCGGCCGCGCGCTGCCGCCAGCGCGCCGAACCGCCGAGCCAGTGCCGCAGCGCGAGCGCTCGCCGCAGGTACAGGTGCGCGGGGTGCTCCCAGGTGAACCCGATGCCGCCGAGCACCTGGATGCAGTCCTTCGCGGTGGCCACCGCCGCGTCGAGCACCACTGCGGCAGCGCTCGCGACCGCCGTCGCGTGCTGCGGCCCGCGCGCCGCCCTGGCCGCGTCCCACGCCAGCGCTTCCGCCGCCTCCGTGCGGCAGAGCATCTCGGCGCACAGGTGCTTCACGGCCTGGAACCCGCCGATCACCTGGCCGAACTGCTCGCGCACCTTCGCGTACTCGACGGCGGTGGTCAGGCACCAGCGCGCGACCCCGGCCGCCTCCGCGACGGCGAGCGTGGCCGCGAGGTCCCGGACGTCAGGCAGCTCCAGGACGTCGGCCACCGGCACTCGGTCGAAACGCACGCGCGCGAGCGGACGGGAGAAATCGAAGGGCGCCAACGGTTCCACGTGCACGCCGGCCGCACCCGGCGGCAGCAGCACGTGGCCACCGGGCACCGGGACGAGCAGCCACGCCGCCGCGCCGGCCCCCGGCACGGGCGCGGCCTCGCCGTGGAGGAACCCGTCGGCGCACGGCGCTTCGAGCAGCACGGCCACGCACGCGCTCCCGTCGGCGATGGACTCGACCAGCGCACCGCCGTGGTCCGCGAGCGCGAGCCCGGCCAGCGCCGTGCTCAGCACTGGACCGGGCACCAGCGCCTCGGCCGCCGCCGCGAGGCCCGCGGCCAGATCGGCGACGCTGCCGCCGGCGCCGCCGGTCGAAGGCGGCAATGCGACGCCAAGCAACCCGAGGCCGGCGAAGCTGCCGGGCACCACGGCCCCGGTGTCCTCGGCCGCGCGCACGGCCGCGACGGGGTCGTGGGCCTTCGCCCAGTCGTGGATCGCGGCGGCCAGCGCCGCCTGTTCACCGGTGAGCGCGACCGCCATCGGGCCTCCTCGCGGGACGGGACACTACTCGCGAGTGTAGAACGTGTTACAGTTTTTCGGCCAGCGGGTCGGAAGTTGAACGTTTCGCCAGGGAAGGTACGCTGAACGCAGAACTGGAACGAGTTCCGCAAGACGGGAGATGGCCGATGCCGGGCAAGGCGAAGGCTCCGGCGGCGAAGGCGCGCACCGGACTGGGCACGATCGGCGACGAGCTCGGGTCGGCGGCGCAGCGCGATCGCCGCCGCCGCATCATCGACGCCACGCTCCAGCTGGCCTCCAAGGGCGGCTACGACGCCGTGCAGATGCGCGCGGTGGCGGAGAAGGCCGACGTCGCGCTGGGCACGCTGTACCGCTACTTCCCGTCGAAGATCCACCTGCTCGTGTCCGGACTGGCGCGCCAGTTCGAACGGGCGCAGGAGAAGCTCGAACGCGCGTCGATCCCCGGCGAGACACCCGCGGAACGCCTGATGTTCGTGCTGGGCCGCAACACGCGCCTCATGCAGCGGGACCCGCACCTCACCGAGGCGATGGTGCGCGCGTTCATGTTCGCCGACACGTCGGCCGCCGCCGAGGTCGAACTCGTCGGCAGGCTGATGGAGGACATGTTCGCGCAGGCGATGGGGATCGCCGAACCCACGGAGTCCGATCGCGACATCTTCCACGTGATCGCCGACGTGTGGATGGCGAACCTCGTCGCGTGGGTCACCCGCCGCGCCTCGGCCGCCGACGTCGCGCACCGGCTGGAGCTGTCGGTGCACCTGCTGCTGGACAAGTAGAGCCCGCGCGAGCGGACCCCACTTGCCCCGCGAGCAGTTCAGGCGGTGAGCTTCGGCAGAACCTGGGAGCCGAACACGTCCAGGAACTGGTCCTGGTTGCGGCCGACGTTGTGGATGTAGATGCGGTTGAAGCCGGCGTCGATGTACTTCTGCAGCGAGGCGCGGTGCACGTCGGGGTCGGACGAGATGACCATGCGGCCCTCGAAGTCCTCGCGCCGCACCAGTTTCGCCATCTGCGCGAAGTCGAACGGCGAGCGGATGTCGGCCTTGGGGAACTTCATGCCCCCGTTGGGCCACTGGTCCATCGCGTTGTCCCACGCGTCCTGCTCGTCCTCGGCCCACGACAGGTGCACCTGCAGCAGCTTCGGCATCTCGTCGCCGTTCTTGCCGGCCTTCTTCGCCCCGGCGTTGAAGTTCTCCAGGATCCCGGCGAGCTTGTCGATCGACGCACCCGGCGTGATCAGCCCGTCGGCCAGCTCCCCGGTCTTGCGCGAGGTGTACGGACCGGCCGAGGCGATGTACACCGGCGGCGGGGTGTCCGGCAGCGTCCACAGGCGCGTGGTGTGCAGCTTGAAGAACTCGCCGTTGTGCTTGACGTCCTTGCCGGTGAACAGCTTCCGGATCACCTCCAGCGCCTCGAACATCCGCCGCACCCGCTCCGGGGCCTCGGGCCAGTAGCCGCCGATGATGTGCTCGTTGAGCGCCTCCCCCGACCCGATGCCCAGCCACGTGCGGCCCGGGTACGTCGCTTCCAGCGTCGCCGCCGCCTGGGCGACCATCGCCGGGTGCAACCGGAACGACGGGCACGTCACCCCGGGCCCGAGGTCACCGGTGGTGTTCTCGGCCAGCGATGCGAGCACGCTCCACACGAACGACGCCTCACCCTGCTGCGGCACCCACGGCTGGAAGTGATCCGCCGCCATCTGCCCCGAGAAACCCCGCTCCTCGGCCGCCTTCGCCAGCCTGATCGACTCACGCGGCGAGAACTGCTCCAGCGCAGCCGCCAGGCCGATTTGCACGTCACTCACGCGATTTCCGCTCCTTCACCGGTACTTTTCGACGACCTTCACCAGGGCGTCGAGCCTGCTCAGGGTCTCCGCTTCGGGCCGCGTGCCGAGCAGGATCGTGATGCGCTCCACGCCCGCCGCCACGTAGGCCTCCAGCAGAGCCTCGTTCTTGGTGCCCACCGCGAACACCGACACCGGGGTGCCCGGTGCCACCTCGTCGCGCAGGGCCATCAGCTTCCCGACGCGCTCGGGCACGACCACGGAGTTCGGCATCCACACGCCGCCGTGCCGGCCCGCGCGCCGAGCCGCGTACTTGCTGTTGCCCCCGATGTAGATCGGCGGGTGCGGCGCCTGCACCGGCTTCGGGTGCGCGACGGCGCGGTCGAAGTTCGTGAACTCACCGTGGAAGGTGGCCTCTTCCGCGGTCCACAGCTGCTTCACCGCGTCGAGCCGCTCGTCGAGCAGCCGGCCCCGGGTGTCCGGGTCGGTGCCGTGGTCGCGCATCTCCTCGAGGTTCCAGCCCGCGCCGACGCCGAAGAGCACCCGCCCGCCCGAGAAGTGGTCGAGCGAGGCGACCTCCTTCGCGGTCTGGATCGGGTCGCGCTGCGCGAGCAGGGCGACGCCGGTGCCCAGCAGCAACGTCGACGTCACCGAGGCCGCCGCGGTCAGCGCCACGAACGGGTCGTACATCCGGTAGTACATCCGCGGCAGCTCGCCACCGGCCGGGTACGGCGACCGCCGGTCGGCGGGGATGTGGCTGTGCTCGCCCACGAAGAGCGAATCGAACCCGCGTTCCTCGACCCCGCGCGCGAGCGCGTCGGGCCGGATTCCTTCGTCCGTGACGAAGCTGAAGATCCCGAACCTCATGCGGTCATCGAACCACGGTTCACCGGTGGTCCGCCGCGAGCCGGGCGAGGTCGTCGAGCGCGCTCAGCGTCTCGGCCTCGGGCAGCGTCGGCAGCATGAACGTGTACCGCTCCACGCCGGCCTCGGCGAAGCGTTTGACCGCGTCGGCGTCGGCCGCACCACCGAAAACGGTGAACGGCACGTCGGTGCGACCCTGCTCGGCCAGCCACTCGCGCACCCGGCGGATCTCCTCGCTCGGGGTCTGCTGCCGCGGCAGCCACGCGTCGCCGTAGGCGGCCAGGCGCTTGAGCGCGGCGGGACTCTCACCCCCGACGTAGATCGGCGGGTGCGGGGTCTGCACCGGCTTGGGCCACGCGAAGATCGGGTCGAAGTCCACGTGCTTGCCGTGGAACTCGGCCTCGTCCTGGGTCCAGATCGCCTTGAGCGCCTGGAGCTGCTCGTCGATCAGCGCGCCGCGGGTCTTCGGGTCGGTGCCGTGGTTCGCCATCTCCTCGCGGTTCCAGCCCACGCCGACGCCGAACGCCACCCGTCCGCGCGACACCAGGTCGAGCGACGCGACCTCCTTGGCCGTGTGGATCAGGTCGCGCTGGATCAGCAACGCGATGCCCGTACCGAGCACGAGCTCCGACGTGTTCACCGCGGCCGCCGTGAGGGCGACGAACGGGTCCAGCGTGCGGTAGTACTTCCGCGGCAGGTCGCCGCCACCGGGGTACGGGCTCTGCCGGTCCACCGGGACGTGCGAATGCTCGGCCAGGAACAGCGAGTCGAAGCCCCGCTCTTCCATCGCCTCGCCCAGCACGTCGGGGCGGATGCCTTCGTCGGTCACGAACGTGGAGATCCCGAAGTCCATGCCTCGTTCTACCCGATGTGCGGCCGCCCTATTCCCGCGCGGTCGCCTCGAGTTGACAGCCGGCCACGGACCGTCGCAGCATGGAGTTAAATCATCGTTCGTTGAATAAGGCGGTGGAGATGAACAACCCGGGTATTACCCCCGAAGACGTCGATTTCGAACAGGTCTATCGCGGCACCACCCCGCTCGGCCCGCGGATCCCCTGGGACGTCGGCTCGCCGCAACCCGCGGTCGTCGCGCTGGCCGACGCCGGCGAGTTCTCCGGCGAGGTGCTCGACATCGGCTGCGGGCTCGGGGACAACGCCGCGTTCCTCGCCTCGCGCGGGCTGCCCGTCACCGGGCTGGACGGCGCGCCGTCCGCGCTCGAGCAGGCCCGTGCCCGCGCCGCCGCGAAGGGTGTCGACGTGACGTTCGCCGTTGCCGACGCGACGAAGCTCGAAGGCTGGGAAGGCCGCTTCGACACGGTCCTCGACAGCGCGCTCTACCACTGCCTGACCGAACCGCAGCGGCACGAGTACCTCGCCGCCTTGACGCGCGCGACCCGGCCGGGTGCCCGGCTGCACCTGTTCTGCTTCTCCGAAGCGGTGCCGGAATCGTTCCCCGGGCCGTTCCGGATCAGCGAGGCCAACCTGCGCGAGACCGTCGGGAAGGACTGGACGATCGACCGCCTCGAACCCACCCGCTACGCCACGTCGTTCACCCAGGACGAGCTGGGCGCGAGCGTGCGGAAGTTCGCCGGGGGCAACCCGGACGACACCGACCTCGACCGCCTGGAGACCGACGCGCAGGGCCACGTCCAGGCCCCGGCCTGGCACCTGGCCGCCCACCGCTCCTGAACGCGGACGAGCCGGGTCCCCGCGCGGGGACCCGGCTCGCGCCGTGCGTCAGACGTTGCGGCGGTACTGGCCGCCCACCTCGAAGAACGCGTCGGTGATCTGGCCGAGTGTGCACACCCGCGCCGCGTCCACCAGCACACCGAACAGGTTGCCCCCGCGGGTCGCGGCCTCGCGCAGCGCCTTGAGCGCCTGCTGGGCCTCCTCCTGGTGGCGGTGCTGGAAGTCGGCCAGCCGGTCGAGCTGCGACTTCTTCTCGTCCTCGGTCGCGCGCGCCAGTTCCACCTCGACCTCGTCCTCACCGGCGTGCGGGTTGCGGAACGTGTTGACGCCGATGATCGGCAGCGAGCCGTCGTGCTTCTTGCGCTCGTAGAGGATCGACTCGTCCTGGATCTTGCCGCGCTGGTAGCCGGTCTCCATCGCGCCGAGCACACCGCCGCGCTCGGAGATCCGGTCGAATTCGGCCAGCACGGCCTCCTCGACCAGGTCGGTCAGCTCGTCGATGACGAACGAACCCTGCAGCGGGTTCTCGTTCTTCGACAGGCCCCACTCCTTGTTGATGATCATCTGGATCGCCATCGCGCGGCGCACCGACGACTCCGAGGGCGTGGTGATCGCCTCGTCGTAGGCGTTGGTGTGCAACGAGTTCGCGTTGTCGTAGAGCGCGCACAGCGCCTGCAGCGTGGTGCGGATGTCGTTGAAGCTCATCTCCTGCGCGTGCAGCGACCGGCCCGAGGTCTGCACGTGGTACTTGAGCTTCTGCGACCGCTCGTTGGCCCCATAGCGCTCGCGCATGGCCACGGCCCAGATCCGCCGCGCCACCCGGCCGAGCACCGAGTACTCCGCGTCCATGCCGTTGGAGAAGAAGAACGACAGGTTCGGCGCGAAGTCGTCGATGTCCATGCCGCGCGCGAGGTACGACTCGACGTAGGTGAAACCGTTGGACAGCGTGAACGCCAGCTGCGAGATGGGGTTCGCGCCGGCCTCGGCGATGTGGTAGCCGGAGATCGACACGGAGTAGAAGTTGCGCACGCCGTGCTCGATGAACCACTCCTGGATGTCCGCCATCATGCGCAGGCTGAACTCCGTGGAGAAGATGCAGGTGTTCTGCCCCTGGTCCTCCTTGAGGATGTCGGCCTGCACGGTGCCGCGCACGTTCTTCAGCGCCCACTCGCGCAGCTCCGCGACCTCGGTGTCCGAGGGCTCGCGGCCGTGCTCGGCCTCGAACGCCTCGAGCTTCTGGTCGATCGCGGTGTTGAGGAAGAACGCGAGGATCGTCGGCGCCGGGCCGTTGATGGTCATCGACACCGACGTGTTCGGCGCGGTGAGGTCGAAGCCGTCGTAGAGCACCTTCATGTCTTCGATCGACGCGATCGAGACGCCGGACGTGCCGACCTTGCCGTAGATGTCCGGGCGCGTGCCGGGGTCGTGGCCGTAGAGCGTCACCGAGTCGAAGGCCGTCGACAGGCGCTTGGCCTCGGAATCGGCGGACAGCAGCTTGAACCGGCGGTTGGTGCGGTAGGCGTCGCCCTCGCCCGCGAACATGCGCGCCGGGTCCTCGCCGTCGCGCTTGAACGGGAACACGCCGGCCGTGTAGGGGAAGTAGCCGGGCAGGTTCTCCCGGCGCAGGAACGACAGCAGCTCACCGGGCTCGGTGTAGCGCGGCAGCGCGACGCGCGGGATCCGGTTGCCCGACAACGTGTCGCGCCACAGCTGCGTGCGCAGCTCCCGGTCGCGGACCTTCACCACGAGCTCGTCGCCGCGGTACTCCTCGGCGAGCGCGTGGAAGCGTTCGAGCAGCTTCGTCGTTTCGCCGTCCACATCGGACTCGGCGGCGGCGAGCAGGCCGTCGATCGCGTCGGTCGAGGCGTCCACTGTGTCCAATTCGGACAGCGCGGCCTTCGCGGCGGCCAGGTGCTCGCGCTTGCGCACGGCGGCGACCTGCTTCTCGGTCTTGTCGTGGTACCCGCGCACGGTGTCGGCGATCTCCGACAGGTAGCGCACGCGGTTGCCCGGGATGATGGTGCTGGCGTCGGTGGACACCTTGCCCTCGACGGCGGGCAGCATCCCCGCCGACACCGACAGTCCGCGTTCGGCCAGCAGGTCGCGCAGGTGCTGGTAGAGCGCGGTCACGCCGTCGTCGTTGAACTTCGCAGCGCTCGTGCCGTACACCGGCATGTCCTCGGGCCCTTCGGAGAAGGCCTCGCGGTTGCGCACCAGCTGGCGCGCGACGTCGCGGCGGGCGTCCTCCGCCCCGCGGCGCTCGAACTTGTTGATGGCGACGACGTCGGCGAAGTCGAGCATGTCGATCTTCTCCAGTTGCGAAGCGGCGCCGAACTCCGGCGTCATCACGTACAGCGAGTCGTCCACGTAGTCGACGATGCCGGCGTCGCCCTGGCCGATGCCCGGCGTCTCGACGATCACCAGGTCGTAGCCGGCGGCCTTGCACGCGAGGATCGATTCCCGCAGCCCGATGGGGATTTCGCCGCTGCTGGTGCGCGTCGCGAGCGAGCGGAAGTACACCGGCGCCGCCCCGAGGCCACCGGGCGCGAGGCAGTTCATGCGGATGCGGTCGCCCAGCAGCGCGCCGCCGCCCTTGCGGCGTGACGGGTCCACGGCGAGCACCGCGATCCGCAGCTTGTCCTCCTGGTCGAGCCGGAAGCGGCGGATGAGCTCGTCGGTGAGCGACGACTTGCCCGAGCCGCCGGTGCCGGTGATGCCGAGCACCGGGACCTCGCGCTTGTTCGCGGCCTCGGTGATGGCGGTGAGCCACTCGTCAGCGAGCTTCTCGCGCTGCAGCTGCGTGATCACGCGCGCCAGCGCCGGTACGTCGCCGGAGAGCAGCTTGTCGACGGACTCGGGCGGCTGCGCAGCGAGGTCGACGTCGCAGGCCTCGATCATCGAGTTGATCATGCCCGGCAGGCCCATCTCGTAGCCGTCCTCGGGCGAGAAGATCCGGGCCACGCCGCGCGAGTGCAGCAGGTCGATCTCCTCGCGGACGATCACGCCACCCCCGCCGCCGAACACCTTGATGTGCCCGGCACCGCGTTCGCGCAGCAGCTCCACGAGGTAGGAGAAGTACTCGACGTGCCCGCCCTGGTACGCGGAGATGGCCACGCCCTGCACGTCCTCGGTGATGGCGGCGGTCGCCACCTCGTCGACCGAGCGGTTGTGCCCGAGGTGCACGACCTCGGCACCCTGTGACTGCAGGATGCGCCGCATGATGTTGATCGAGGCGTCGTGGCCGTCGAACAGGCTCGACGCGGTCACGAACCGGACCGGGTTCTCGGGACGGTACAGGTCGCTGCTCATACCCTCCAAAATACTTTGACTTCCTACTATTGGAAACCCGAGCGGCGGTGACGCAGCTCTCATGCCCCCGTTCGAGGTGGTTGACATCAGCCTGCTGGGGCCTATATTCAACCTATTAGTTGAACAACCAAGCGATTGAGAGCCGATGGCCACTGATCAGCTCAGCACCACGTTCGCCGCGCTGGCGGACCCGACGCGGCGCGCCATCCTCGCCCGGCTCTCCCGCGGCGAGGCGACGGTGAACGAGCTGGCCGAGCCGTTCGCGGTGAGCCTGCAGGCCGTGTCGAAGCACCTGAAGGTGCTGGAGCACGCCGGCCTCATCACCCGGGGGCGCACGCGGCAGTGGCGCCCGTGCCGCCTCGAAGCGCGACCGCTCGAGCACGTCGCCGACTGGGTGGGCGACTACCGGCGGTTCTGGGAGGCGGGGTTCGACCGCTTGGACGAGCACCTGCGACTTCTGCAGGAGCCCCGGAGGGAGACCGAGGGATGACACAACGGGACCTCACCATCACGCGCGTGTTCGACGCACCGCGCGAGCTGGTGTTCCGCGCGTGGACCGACCCGGACCACCTCGCGAGCTGGCTCGGCCCGCAGGACTTCGCCGCTTCGGTGGCGACGCTGGACCTGCGGCCCGGCGGCGCGTGGCGGGCGCGCATCCACAGTGAAAAACACGGCGTCGAACGGTGGATGCAGGGCGCCTACCGGGAGATCACGCCACCCGAACGGCTCGTCTTCACGTTCTCGTGGGACGACCCGGCCGATGAGGTGGGCGAGACGGTCGTGACCATCACGCTCGCCGACGTCGGCGACAAGACCGAGATGACGTTCCACCAGACGCCGTTCCCGAACGAGGCCGAGCGCTCCGGGCACCGGGACGGCTGGAGCTCGACGTTCGAAGATCTCGCCCACTACCTGGAGGAGGCCCGATGACCACCGCACTCCCCCGCGTCGTGTCCGCCGAAGAGTGGCAGGCCGCGCGCGAAGCCTTGCTGGCCAAGGAAAAAGACCTGATGAAGGCGCAGGACCACCTCACCGCCGAACGACGGCGGCTGCCGATGGTCCGGTTCGAGAAGCACTACGAATTCGACTCGGCCGACGGGAAGAAGAGCCTGCTCGACCTGTTCGAGGGCCGGCGCCAGCTGATCGTCTACCACTTCATGCTGCACCCCGGTGACGAAGCGGGCTGTCCGGGCTGCTCGATGGTCGTGGACAACGTGCCGCACCTGGCGCACCTCAACGCCCGCGACGTGACCTTCGTGGTCACGGCGCCCGCGACGTTGCCCGAGATCGAGCGGTACAAGGCCCGCATGGGCTGGGACCTGCCGTGGGTTTCGGCGTACGGCAGTGACTTCACCGAGGACTGCGGGGTCGGCAAGCTGTTCGGCGTGAGCGTGTTCCTGCGCGACGGCGACGACGTCTACCGCACGTACTTCACCAGCGGGCGGGGCGCCGAGACCTTCCTGGCGTCACACCGCTACCTCGACATCACGCCGTTCGGCCGCCAGGAGGCGTGGGAAGAGGAGTCGCGTGGCTCCGACGAGCCGGGCGGCTGGTGGCGAAGGCACGACGAGTACTGAGGAGTCTCGAACACTCAGCTCCCGGACGCTCGGCCGAGGACTGAAAAGGTTCCGGCCGAGCGCCGGCGGCCGTGTCCGGTCGCGGCGGGTGGCTCCGACTCTAGGGTGAAGGGCGTCCACCCGGACGCCGCCGGAGTGAAGGAGCCACGCCATGGGTGAGCTGCTGTTCTACGTCCACGTTTCGCTCGACGGCTGCGTCGAAGGTCCGCACGGCGAGTTCGACTGGCCGGTGATGGGACCCGAGCTGTCACGGCAGTCCCAGGAGCTCTCCGACCGGGCCGCGGTGTTCGCCTACGGCCGGCGGGTGTGGGACATGATGGTGGGCTTCTGGCCGCGGGCGGAGTCCGTGTCGGACGATCCGCACGACATCGCGTTCGCGCCGGTGTGGCGGAAGATGCCCAAGGTCGTCTTCTCGCGCACGCTCACCGACCCCGGGTGGAGCACCGAGGTGCTCAGCGGCGACCTCACCGAGGAGGTCGCGGCGCTGAAAGCGCGTTACGACAAGGACATCCTGCTGATGGGCGGTGCCGAGCTGCCCGCGGAACTGGGCCGGCTCGGGCTGATCGACGAGTACCACGTGGTCGTGCACCCGGTGGTGCTGGGCGGCGACAAGCGGCCGTTCGCGGTCGACGCCGAGCGGCTCGGCCTGGAGCTCGTCGAGTCCCGCGTGCTCGACGACACCGTGGTGCTGCTGCGGTACCGCCGGGTCACCGCGTGACGAGGTGACCCGGCACGACCGGGACCGCGGGTTCAGCGGGTTTTGGCCGCCCGCAGGGCGATCCACTGCCGCATGGCGTACTCGACGAGCGTGATCAGCGTCTGCTTCGTCGACTCGCGGTCCCGGGCGTCGCAGCGGACGATCGGGATGCTCGGGTCGATGGACAGGGCCTCGCGCACGTCGTTGATGTCGTGCTCCAGCACGCCGTCGAACGTGTTGACGCCGACGATGTAGGGCAGGCCGCGGTCTTCGAAGAAGTCGATCGGCGCGAACGAGTCCGCCAGGCGGCGGGTGTCCGCGAGCACGACGGCGCCGATGGCGCCCCGCACCAGGTCGTCCCACATGAACCAGAAGCGCTGCTGGCCCGGGGTGCCGAACAGGTACAGGATCAGGTCGGCGTCGAGCGACACGCGGCCGAAGTCCATGGCGACCGTGGTGGTCGTCTTGTGCGGCGTCTGGTCGAGGTTGTCGATGCCGCGGCTCGCGTCGGTCATCATCGCCTCGGTGGTGAGCGGCACGATCTCCGACACCGACCCCACGAAGGTCGTCTTGCCGGCACCGAAGCCGCCCGCGACGACGATCTTCGCCGATGTCATGGTCGGGGGTGCGGTTTCCCGCGGTGCCTTAAAGCCGACGGAGTCCACTCAAAACCCTTTCCATCAACATCAAGTGTGCTTCGGCGCCGTCATTGCCCGAAATCGTCCGGTGCACGGTGACGAGGCCGGCGTCGGCCGCGTCACTGATCAGCACCCTGGCGACGCCCAGAGGCACCCGCAGGGTCGCCGCGATCTCGGCGACGGAGCGCGGGGTCCGGCACTCTTCCATGATCGAGATGCTCTCGATCTGCTCCGCTGCCGCCTCGGGGAAGCCCCCCGCGACGACGTGGTCCGTGGTGGAGATCAGCGTCTCGAGCTCGAGCGCGTAGTTCGCCCGGGTCCGGCCGCCGGTGAGAGCGTACGGCCGCACGATCGAGGTCTCCTCGGCCGGGTCCACCCGATCGGGTCGGTCCGGCCGGGTGAACGCCGCGGGCATCACGAACTCGCCGCTGGGCGGTCCGGGGTCGAAGAGCCCGCCTGGTCTGGGCCCGTCCGCATCGGTACTGCCCGGTGGAGAGACTAGAGAGGTCACACGATCTCCTAACTCGGCCGGCGGCTGGGGTGGTGGTGCCGCCGGCGGTTCCTCCGCCGCGTGCGCTCCCGCGGGTGCGGGCGGAGGTGGTTCGGGGGACTGGGACTCCTTGGTGCTCTTCTTCCGCTTCTTGCGCGAGCGGCCCGAATCGAGGCTGAAGGCGTTGAGGACGTCGGCGAACGTGCCGTCCCCCTCGTCGCGGGCAGCATCAGGTTCCCCCGCACGCGGGGGTTCGCCGCCGTCTCCGGGCTCTCCGCCGAATAATCCGGACCCCGTGCTCATCGCGTTATCATCCCACCGGTTCGCCGATCAGCGACCCTCCCGCGCCCTGCAATTGCGCGCGGAGTTCGGGCGTGAGGATCTGGCCGACGCGGTCGACGAGCATCGTCATCTCGTAGGCCACCTGGCCGATGTCGCAGTTCGGCGCGGCGAGCACCGCGAGGCACGAACCGTCACTGATGGACATCAGGACCATGATCCCGAGTTCCATCTCGACCACGGTCTCGTTCACGGCGCCGGCCTCGAAGCAGCGGGCCGCGCCCTGCGTGAGGCTCACGAGGCCCGAAGCCACCGCCGCGAGCTGGTCCGCGCGGTCCAGCGGCAGGCGGTGGGACGCCGTGAGGAGGAGCCCGTCGGCCGACACCACGACGGCGTGCGCCACACCCGGGACTCGCTCGGCGAAGTCGTTCACCAGCCAGCCGAACTGGTTCTGTTGCGGCTGTGCCGTATTCGGCGAGGTCATTCACCCTCCAGATTTTCGTGGTTGGTCTCGGCGGCCTGTGCAGTGCGGTGCCGGCCGCGCTCGATGCCCTGTTGGAAACTGCTCAGGCGGCCACGCACGTCGTGCGCGTCGCGGGTCGGACGGGGGTTCGCCGCGCCGGAGGGCGGCGGGGCGCTGCCGGGGAGCAGCTGCTCCCCTCGGCGGCGCCGGGGCAATCCTGCCGAAGTGAACGAACTGGGCGTCGACTGGGACACCGATTGGACGGTCCGCCACCCCTCGTCGGACCCGAAGCTCCAGTCCGCGGAGGGTGTTGCGGTGGGTTTCGAGGGCGCGGAGGGGGTCGCGCCGGGTGGCGAGGCCGCGGGAGGTGTCGCGGTGGATTTCGAGGCCGCGGCGGCCGCCGCTTCCAGGTTCGCGACGGCGGCGGGCACCTGACCCGGGTTCACCGCCGGCGGACCGGGTGGCAGGTTCGTGGCCGCCGGGCGCCGCGTGGGCAGCGCGTCGGGCTTGTCCGGCCGCGCGGGGTTGGGACGGCGCGAGGGCAGCCCGCCCGGCCGTGCGGCGGTGCTGTCGCCGTTCCCGTTGCCCTGCGGCGCCCACACCGCCTGCGGGTCGAACGCCGGCGGCACCTGCTTTTCGGCGGACGGCGCGGGCGACGCGGTGCGGAACGCACCCGCCACCCCGAACCGTTCGGCAGTGGTCTGGTCCTCCTGCGCGGTGCGGAACACGTTCCCCGCACCGGGCTGCTCCGTCACGGGCGGCTGGGGCTCCGTGGGAGCTTCCCCGCCCTGCGGCGCGAACGCCGACGGCGCCTCGGCGCCGAACGACCCCGCCACGCGCTGCCGGTCGGCCGGCGGTTCCCCGCCCTGCGGCGTGAAGGCCGACGGCGCCTGCTCGGCGGCAGCCGAACCGAACGGACCCGGGACGCCGGACTGGCCGGCCGGGGTTTCTCCCCGCTGCGGCGCGAACGCCGACGGCACACCTCCGAAGGCGCCGGCCACGCCGGACTGGTCCGCCGGAGTTTCACCGCCCTGCGGCGCGAACGGCGACGGGGACTGCCCGGCCGGAGCCGAACCGAACGGGCCCGGCCGGCCCGCCGGGTTGCCCGTGCTGCGCCGCGGCAACGGCGACGGCCGCTGCGCGGCCGGTGGCGCACCGAACGGACCGGCCACACCGGGCTGGCCCGCCGGGATGTCCCCGCTCTGCGGCGCGAACGGCGACGGCGGTTGCTGAGCCGGAGCAGCGTCCGGCGCAGCCACGCCGAACGACTGACCCGCGGACGCGGAGCCGGCAGCGGTGTCCTCGCCCGGCGGGGTGGCCGCCCCGACGGTGCCCGTCGCGGAGCCCTCCTGCGGAGCGAGCCCCGGGCCGGTTTCCTGCGCCGGGCCGTCCAGGCGATCGAGCGCTTCGGCACCCAGGCCCTGCGGCGCCGCCGGGTCGACCACGCCGTCGCGAACGTCCTGGCGGCCGCGGTTCACCCCGCGCTGGAAGCTGGTCAGGCGGCCGCGCACGTCGACGGGGTCGCGCGCCGGCAGGGCCGGTTTGGCGGCCTCGGCGGCGGGCGCCGGGTCCTGCGCCGCACTGCCCGGCATGAGCTGCTCGCCGCGGCGGCGGCGCGGCAGCCCGGCCTTGGTGAACGCGCTGGGCTCGACCTGCGACGCGGCCTGGACGGCGCGCCAGTTCTCGTCGCTCGCGAAGTCCCAGTTGCGCTCGTCCTGCTCCAGCGTGGTCTCCGGCTGCGCCTCGGCCGGCTGCTCCCCCGCCTTCGCGGCGGCGCTGTCCGCTTCGGACGCTTCCGGGACGGACTTGTCGCCGGGCTTGTCAGCGGGTTTGTCAGCAGGCTTGTCCGAACCGGGCTTGTCCGGACCGGACTTGTCCTCGGCGGGCGGAGCCGGTGAGCGGAACCAGGCCGAGAGCATCTCGTCGAAGATCGGCGTGTTCTCGATCGTGATCTCCGTCGCCGATGGCGGCGGGACCTCCGGCACCTTCTGCGCGGCTTCGTTCCACCAATCGCTCAGCGTGCTGCTGTTGGCGGAGAACAGGTCCTTGCCCGAAGGCAGGTCACTCTGACGCTCGTCGACCGGCTCGGAGCTCGGCGTTTCGGCCCGCGGCTCGGGCTGGGGCTCGGGCCGCGGCGGCGGCACGTCCACGATCTGCGGCAGCCGGGGCACCGGCGGCGGAGACGTGTCGTCGCGCGGGATCGGGCTGAACAGCGCGGTGCCGGAGATCTCGAGGTCCGACGGCGGGCGCACGCCCGGGTCGACGGTGTGCCCGTTGGCGTACCCGGCGAGGTCGCTGGCCGAGGGCCACAGCTGCTGGTCGTCGGCGCCGGAGATCTGCTGCTGCGGCACCTCCGGGGCCGACCGCGCCGAACCGTTGACCGCGCGCTGGCGCCGGGGCAGGCCGCCGGGGCTCGCGGGCGGCGCGGTGACGCTGCCGACCGGGCCGGCCTGCGGTGCGTTCTCCACCGCGGCACCGGTCATGACCAGCTCCGGCGGAACCACGACGGTGGCCCGCACACCCACGATGTCCTTGCCACCGTGCAGCGAAACGCCGATGCGGTGGCGCCCGGCGAGGCGCCCGACCACGAACAGGCCCATCCGGCGCGAGGTCGCGAGGTCGACCGAGCCGGCCTCGGTGAGGCGGCCGTTGGCCTCGACCACCTCGTACTCGTTCATGCCGATGCCCTTGTCGAGGATGTCGACGTTGAGCGAACCGTCCTCGGCCAGGCGCGTCGCCACGGTCACCTGCGTCTCCGGCGCGGAGAACGCGGTCGCGTTGTCGAGCAGCTCCGCGATCAGGCGCTGGACGTCGCTCGCGGCGAAGCCGACGATCTTCACCGCCGGCGGCTGCTGCACCGAAACCCGCTGGTACTGCTCGATCTCCGACACGGCGGCGCGCAGCACGTCGTGCGCCGACACCGGCATCCCGGAGCGGCGGCCCGGCTCGGCGCCGGAGAGGACCATCAGGTTCTCGTTGTTGCGCCGCATCCGGGTGGCGAGGTGGTCGAGCTGGAACAGCGTCGCGAGCTGGTCGGCGTCTTCCTCGTCGCGCTCCAGCCGCTCGATCAGCTGCAGCTGGCGCTGCACGAGGCTCTGGCTGCGGCGCGAGAGGTTGACGAACACGCTGGAGTACCCGGCGCGCATCGCGGCCTGTTCGGTCGCGAGCTTCAGCGCCTGGCTGTGCACCTTCTCGAACGCACGCGCCACCTCGCCGATCTCGTCCTGCGCCTGCACGGGCACCGGGTCGACCTCGACGCTCTGCGAGCGGCCCTCCTGGATGTTGCGGACGGCGTCGGGCAGGTCCTTCTCCGCGACGTCGAGCGCGCTGCGCCGCAGGGTCCGCAGCGACCGCAGGATCTGGCGCGCGATGAGGAAGACGACGGCCGCGGCGGCGACCATGGCGGCGAACAGCAGCACGGCGAGCAGGCCGGCGCTGCTGCTGGCGTCCTCGACCAGCGCGGCCGACGCGTCGGTGGCGTCGGCGCTCATCCGGTTGCCGACCTCGGTGAACTGGTTGACCACGGCGTCGGACGAGGAGTTCCACTCCTGCGCCGGGATCCGGTCGAGCGCCTCGTCGCTGGACAGGCCCTGCTCGCCGAGGACCATGCCGATCATGCGCTTGCGGTCGTAGGAGGTGTCGGGCTTGATCGTGCTGTCGAAGTCCTGGCGCTGCGGTGCCGTGGCCGCCGCGTTGAAGTCGTCGATGCGGTCGTCGTAGCGCAGTTCGGCGTCGCGGACGTCGCTCAGCTGCTGCGAGCTCAGGGTGTGCTTGGCGATGCCGTAGGACACCAGCGCCTGGCTGACCGACACCTGTTCTTTGGCGGCTTCGAGGTCGTGCAGCGCGCTCGGCGTGCCGCCCAGCGCGTCGGCGCTCGCGCCCGCGGCGACCGCGGTGTCGGCGCCGATCAAGGCCCCGGTGACGGCGTTGTAGTCACCCACCGCCTCGGCGGGGTCGAGCAGGCCGGCGCCGACCTGCTGGCGGATCACGGCGATCTCGTTGACCTGCGCGGTCGCCGAGTTCACCGCACCGGACACACTGGACTCGGAACCCCCGAGGCGGCCGGCCGCGGTCAGGAACGGCTCGACGGCGGCGTCCGTGGCGGCGCGGGCCGCCTTGAGCTCGGGCGTGACACCGGAGGCGCCCGCGCTGAGCTGCGCCGCCGTGAGCGTGCGCTCCTTCTGCAGGCCGTCGGTGAGCTTGCGGAGCTGGGTGCTCAGCCCGACGAGCTGGTCGATCCGCTCGTAGTCGTCCGAGCGGCTGACCTGGCCGACGATCGCGGTGACCCCCAGCACCAGCGCGAGGACGATGGGGACCAGCGTCACCGCCGAGAGCTTGACCGGAATGCTCCAGTCCCGCCAGCGCAGCGCCGCGCGCCAGCTCGCGGCCCGGCTCGGCCGCCGGGGCGGCCGGCCGAGCAGCTTCTCAACAGGCACCTGGCCATCTCCTGCAACGGTCACGAAAGTGACTCCCTGTCCCGCGTCGTGGCTGCCCGTGGGCGGTGTCCGGTGCTCCCGGAACGGTCCACGGCATTCCGCCGACCCGCGCGATCGACCCCACTGGGGCACGACTGTGCAGACTCGTCACCACGTTCTCCGGTGTGCTGCTTCCCGGGACTTTGCACGTGCACGGCGCAACTTGCGTACTGCACGGCGGTGGTCGAGGTCAACTTGTCTGTGCCTATCGATCGCTGCGGTCAGCTGGGCCAAAGAATCGTACACCAATGCCCGCCGAGCTTATTGTCTTCCGCTTCGCCCCGTTGACCTGGGAAAAGTCCTTTCGGCCCAGGCCGGGAGGCCCGGATTCCGCCTGCCCCGGGCCCGAAGAGGGAATTCCGGTTACCGGTTGCTCCGGGTCACGGCGCCGGGCAGTCACCCGATCAGCCCACGGAGGGTAGTCAAATCCCTCGGAGGATCTACGCTCCGTGCCCCCATCGGGTGGGCCAGACCTCAAGATGAACCCGATGTTGTGGTCCGGCAGCGACGCACCGCTCGAAGCGGTGATTTCTTTCAGCATCAGGCACCGGCCTGCGAATCCCCGCCTCGGCCTCGGCCGAGCGTCCCGGAGCCCCGTCGACCGCCTCGCAGTTCGGCTACCGGGTGTCACGGTATTCGTCGGATCATTGCCGGTGGCTCAACCATTTGCCGCAGTGTTGCTCAGCAGCGACAACGTGGCGTGACATTGGCTCTCACTATTCCGAGTGATCTGTTCGTGATCTTCGCCGGGATCCCGTTTTCGCACATTTCCAGCCGAAAAACGAATTCTCGGGACCCTTCCAAGGAACCGGCTTTTTCCCGTGCCGGAGCCCGTCGTTACTATGGCCGCCTCCCAGTCCGCAAGGGCAGACCGGGTGCCACTCGACCGAGGGGCCCCAAGAGGGCCACCACCACGGACGCAAGTTGCCGGAGGCACTGATGCACAACGTCGCGCCCACCCCCGCGACGGGAACCCCGCAAGAGGAGACCGGACAGTTGCCGGCCATGTTCGCCCGCGAGGGCGCGGAGCCGGCGCCGGCCACGCGGCGTGGTCCCGACTACGAACTGATCCAGCGCAGCCCCGAGTTCGGTGCGCTGCGCAGGCGGTTCCGCAGATTCGTCTTCCCGATGAGCGCCGGCTTCTTCATCTGGTACCTCACCTACGTCGTGCTGGCCGCGTACGCGAACGACTTCATGAGCACCCGCGTGTTCGGCATGGTCAACGTCGGCATGCTGCTCGGCCTCGGCCAGTTCCTGACCACGGCCCTGATCACCCTCGTCTACGTCCGCTTCGCCGATCGCGAGGTGGACCCGCGCGTTGCCGAACTGAAGCAACGGGCCGCCGTGACGGAAGGACCCCGCCAGTGACCAGCACCGCGCTCGCCGAAAGCGCGCCGGCCAGCAACCCGCTCGTGAACACGGGGGTGTTCGCGGTCTTCGTCGTGTTCACCCTGTACGTGGTCTACCGGGCGGGCCACCGCGGCAAGAAGACGACGTCCGACTACTACGCGGCCGACAGCGTCTTCACCGGGCGCCAGAACGGCATCGCCCTGTCCGGCGATTTCCTCTCCGCCGCGTCGTTCCTCGGGATCGCGGGCGCCATCGCGGTCCACGGCTACGACGGATTCCTCTACTCGATCGGCTTCCTAGTCGCGTGGCTGGTCGACTTGCTGCTGATCGCGGAACTGCTGCGCAACACGGGCCGCTTCACGATGGGCGACGTGCTGAGCTTCCGCATGAAGCAACGCCCGGTTCGCGCGGCTTCGGCGACCTCGACGCTCGTGATCTCGTTCTTCTACATGCTCGCGCAGATGGCGGGCGCCGGTGGTCTGGTCGCCCTGCTGCTCGACGTGCACTCGCGCCTCGGCCAGTCGCTCGTGATCGGCGTGGTCGGCCTGGTCATGGTCGTCTACGTGCTGGTCGGCGGCATGAAGGGCACCACGTGGGTGCAGATCATCAAGGCGAGCATCCTGCTCGTCGCCGCGACGCTGATCACCGTGTTCCTGCTGGGCAAGTTCGGTTTCGACTTCTCCAACCTGCTCACCGCGGCCACCGACCGGAGCCCGATGGGTACGGACCTGCTCGAGCCGGGCGGTTCGTACGGTGCCAACGGCACGACGCGCCTGGACTTCGTGTCCCTGGCGCTGGCCCTGGTGCTCGGCGTCGCCTCGCTGCCGCACGTGCTGATGCGCTTCTACACCGTGCCGAACTCGCGCGAGGCGCGGCGCTCGGTGGTCTGGGCCACCACGTGCATGTTCGTGTTCTACCTGTGCACGCTGGTGATCGGCTTCGGCGCCGCCGCGCTCGTGGGCACCGACGAGATCAAGGCCGCGCCGGGCGGCGAGAACTCCGCGGCCCCGCTGCTGGCCCTGCACATCGGCGGCACGCTGCTGCTGGGCATCATCTCGGCGGTCGCGTTCGCGACGATCCTCGCCGTGGTCGCGGGCCTGACGATCACCGCGTCGGCCTCCTTCGCCCACGACGTCTACGCGAACATCTTCAAGCGCGGCAAGGCCGAACCCGCCGACGAGGTGCGGGTCGCCCGCCTGACGGCCCTCGTCGTCGGCGTCATGGCCATCCTCGGCGGCATCCTCGCCAACGGGCAGAACATCGCGTTCCTCGTGGCGCTCGCCCTGGCGGTCGCCGCGTCGGCGAACATGTCGACGATCCTGTATTCGCTGTTCTGGAAGCGGTTCAACACCACGGGCACGCTGTGGAGCATCTACGGCGGCCTCGCCGCCTGCGTCGTGCTGGTGTTCTTCTCCCCGGTCGTTTCGGGCGAAGCGGACTCGATCTTCAAGAGCGTCGACTTCAGCTGGTTCCCGCTCAAGAACCCCGGCCTGGTCTCCATCCCGTTCTCGTTCCTGTGCGGTTTCTTCGGCACGGTGTTCGGCCGCAAGGAAGAGTCGACCAAGCACGCCGAGATGGAGGTCCGGTCCCTGACCGGGATCGGCTCCTGAACGGGCGCTGGTACTGAACTCCTACTGAACAGGAGGGGCGGGTCCGGCGTGGACCCGCCCCTCCTGTTCGCGCTCACCCGCGCAGGCCGTCGAGCATCACCTTCATCAGGCGGGCCTTGTCGTCGTCCGAGGCGTTCTTCGCGGCGGTGCCCAGGCCGTGGCCGAGGCGCAGAACGTCGATGCCGGTGATGTCGGGGCGCAGCGAGCCTGCTGACTGCGCGCGGGAGACCAGGTCGCCGCAGGCGGAGCGCAGGCGGGTCTGGCACCAGACGAACGTCTCGGAGCCCGAGTCGATCGACGCCTTGAGGGCGGCGGCCAGGCCGTGGCGTTCGATGACGTACTCGACCTGCTCCCCGAGCCACGCCTCGAGCGCCTCGAACGGCGGCAGCTCGTCCGTGAGCACGGCAGCGCGCGAAGCGAGCTGGTCGATCTCGTCGCGGTAGACGGCTTCCACGAGCTTCTCGCGCGTCGGGAAGTGGCGGTACAGCGTGCCGGCGCCGACCCCGGCGCGTTTGGCGATGTCGTCGAGCGGGACGTCGACGCCGTGTTCCGCGAAGGCGTCCTTCGCGGTCGCCACGATGCGGTCGTAGTTCCGCTTCGCGTCCGCGCGCATCGGCCGCGCCGCTTCCGCCGTCATCGTCGCACCTCCTGGCAGCCACTCCCCAGAAAACGGAGAGATTCTCCGAATTACCTTGCGGAACCGGAGACGCTCTCCATATTATCGCGGACGCAAGCAAGTGGAGAGTTTCTCCACTTCACGTCGTTCCTCGCTGGGGAGTCCTCCTTTGACCGAGTTGACCGAGCAAGTCTCGTCCGCCGAGCCTAGGCCGAGAGCCCGGACCGCTGCGTCCGGCCTGGTCCTGGCCATCGTGCTGACGTGCCAGCTCATGCTCATGCTCGACGCCACCGTGATGAACGTGGCACTGCCCCGCATCCAGTCCGACCTGGGCTTTTCCGCCACCGGCCTCTCGTGGGTGATGACCGCGTACAGCCTGGTGTTCGGCGGCCTGCTGCTGCTCGGCGGGCGCGCCGGCGACCTGTTCGGGCGGCGCCGGATGTTCGTGCTGGGCACGGCTGTGTTCACGCTGGCGTCGCTGGCCGGCGGGCTCAGCACGTCGGCCGGGGTGCTGATCGCCGCGCGCGTGGCGCAGGGCGTCGGCGCCGCGATGGCCGGGCCGAGCACGATCGCGCTCATCACCACCACCTTCACCGAAGCCAAGGCCCGCGTCCGCGCGCTGTCGCTGTTCTCCGCCGTCGCCAGCGGTGGGTTCGCGATCGGGCTGATCGTGGGCGGCCTGCTCACCGAGTGGATCTCGTGGCGGGCCGCGCTGTTCATCAACGTGCCGTTCGGCCTGGCCATCGCCGTGCTGGCGCCACGGTTCGTGCCCGCGCCGCCGCGCCGGACCGCGCACCTCGACGTGCCCGGCGCCGTGCTCGGCACGCTCGGCGTCGCGTCGCTCGTGCTGGCCTTCACCCACGCCGCGTCCGACGGCTGGGGCGCGCCGCTCACGCTCGGCACGCTGGCGGCGGGCGTGGTGCTGCTGATCGCGTTCGTGCTGCTGGAGCGGCGCGTGGCCCATCCGCTGGTGCCGCTGTGGCTCTTCGGCGAACGCAACCGCGCCGCGGCCTACGCGAGCTTCTTCCTCGGGCCGATGGCGATGATGTCGATGTTCTTCTTCCTGACGCAGTTCCTGCAGGACGTGCGCCACTTCGCGGCTCTGGCCACCGGGTTCGCGTTCCTGCCGATGGCCGCGTCGATCTTCACGCTCAGCCGGCTCATGCCGCGGCTGCTCGCGCGGTTCGGGCCGAAACCGCTCGCCGTCACGGGCACCGTGCTGATGGTGTCCGGGGTCGCGTGGCTCTCGGCGCTCACGCCGGACAGCGGATACGTCGCTTCGCTGCTCGGCCCGCTGCTGCTCATGGGCATCGGCGGCGGGCTGGCGTTCTCGCCGCTCAACGTGATCATCATGTCGACCGTCCCCGCCGAGGACGCGGGCGCCGCCGGCGGCGTGCTGCAGACGATGCAACAGGTCGGCAGCACGCTCGGGCTCGGGATCCTGGTGACGGTCTTCGGCGCCGCGACGCGCTCGGCCGCGGCGGCCGGCGCCACCGGAACCCCGCTCCTGGTCGACGGGATGACGGCCGCGTTCCTGTCGGCCAGCGGGCTCGCCGCGCTCACCGTCGGGGTCGCGCTGACCTTCCGCCGGCGGGCCGCGGCGGTTTAGAAGATGTCGTTGCCGGCGTGCACGCGGTGCGTCACCCGGCGTTCGACGATGAACGAGACGAACGGGACGCACCCGGCCAGCAGCACGAGGATCGTGCTCTTGATCGACCAGCGGGCCTTGATCGCCAGGTCGATGCTGCAGGCCAGGTAGATCATGTAGAGGACACCGTGGATCGGCGAGTACACGGCCGCGGGCTTCGCGTTGCCGAAGCCGTACTCGATGACCATCGTGGCGCACAGCACGAGCAGGCCGACACCGGTGATGTACGCGGTGGCGCGGAAGCGCGTCAGAGCGCCGCCGATGCGGGCCGGGCGGGTCTGGGCGGCACCGTCGGTGCTCGTCGTCATGGAATCGTCCTCACTTCCGGGCTTGCTCAAGACTGCTGGTCGCGAGCGTGCAGCTCGCGCAAGTAGCGGTTGTAGGCGGCGAGTTCATCGTCGTCCTCGGCCGCCGGCGCCGGTGCGGGCGCGGGCCGCGGCGGGGTCGCCGGCCTCGGGACGGGCACGGTCACCGCGGCCGGCTCGCCCCGGGGCGCCTCGCCGGCGTCCTGCTCGGCCAGCTCGCGTTCGCGCAGCTTCTTGATCCGCCAGAACATGAACGCCGGGAACAGCCCGAACAGCGGCCATTGCAGCACGTAGCCCAGGTTCTGGAACGTGCCGCTCGCCGACATGAACCGGTCCCACTGCCACCACGCCAGCCCGCAGCACAGGGCGAGGCTCACGACGCACGTCGCGACGATCGTGAGCCGGCGCCCGAGCGGGGACGCGGCCGGGCCGGAGTTCGCTGGCACAGACCTGACGCTAGCACTGGGAACCAGCCGCGAAGCTGAGAGGCGCACCTGCACGTGGCCCGGCTCTCAGCCGGTGACCTCGCAGTTCGCACGGATTTCACACCGCGCGGCCCGGTTCAGCCGGCTTGCGCGGCTCGGGCCGACTTCGCGTAGCTGTCCGCGAGACCGAACACCTTCTGCGCGTATTCGGTGGAGTTGTTGTACGACAGGATGCCCGACCACCAGCCGGCCGCGGCGGCCATGTCGCGCCCGCCCGCGCACAGGTAACGGGCGGCGGCCAGCGCCGCGTCGTCGATCTGCTGCGGGTCGCCGAGGCCGTCGCCGTTGCCGTCGGCGGCCCACTTGCGCCACGTCCCCGGGATGAACTGCATCGGGCCCACGGCGCGGTCGGCCACCGGGTCGCCGTCGAACCGGCCGCCGTCGGTGTCGCCGATCGCCCGCACCCCCGTGGAGCCGTCGAGCGGGACGCCGATGATCGACTTGGACGGACGGCCGTCGGCGCCGAGCACGGCACCGCCGTACTGGCCGTGGTTCGACTCGATGCGGCCGATGCCCGCGAGCGTGGCCCACGAGATCTTGCAGCCGGGGTCGGCCGAGCGCATCGCGAGTTCCGCGTTGCCGTACGCGTGCAGCGCCCGGGCGGGGATTCCCGTGACCGCGGCGACCTTGCGCGCCCAGTCGTCGAGCGGATCGGCCGACGACCGGACCGACTGCGGGGACGTCTGCTGATCGGCCCCGCCCGCGGCGACGGCGTCCACCGGCGCAGCCGAACCGGGTTTCACGTCGGCGGCTTTCACGCTCAGCGCCGGGATGTCCGTGGTCGTCGGGCTCGCGACCGGAGCCGAGGCCCGCGTGACGAACCAGATCCCGCCGCCGGCCACCGCGAGCACCACCACGACCACCGCGAGCCGCACCGCGAGGGCCGCTCCGGCGTGGGAGCGGCGGACCGGCGCGGCGGTCACCGCGGTCTCGTCCTCGGTTTGTTCGGTAGCGGGCACGGACTGCGGTCCTCCAGCGTGGCGGTCGGTCCCTCACACAACGAGCCCGCGCAGGTTAGCGTTACGCGAAGCTCAGGATCGGTGCCGCCACGCCGGTTCACCCGGCCGGGTAACGGAATCCGTCAGGCGGATTTCTGCTGCCGCGCGAGGCGCGCGACGCACCACGCCGGCGCGCTGCCGCGGCGCAGGTGCTGGAGCACGGTCATCGGGCCGAGCCGGCGGGACAGGTCCGAAGGCGACAGACCCGCCGCGCGGTAGTCGAGGGCCCGCTGGTCGAGCGGGCTGATGCCGGCGTCCCACCACAACTCGGCCTCGGCGACGTCGCCGACCATCTGCCACCAGCCGGCAGCGGCCACGAGCAGCTCTTCGGGGACTTCGGGCAACCGCACGCGCATGGCGGCGAGGTAACCGGGGTCCGCGGCGTCGACGGGCGCCCAGCGGGACGGACCGGACCGGGCGCGCTGACCGGGGATGCCGGGCGGAGCCTGGGGCGAGTCGGCCAGCCAGGCGGACGTGATCCGGTTGACCTCCTGCTCCTCGGCCGTCTGCTCGCGCTCCGCGGCCCACTGCCGGATCAACGCGTCCACTCCGGGATCTCCGGTCATCCCTGCCTCCTCATTGGTCCCCGACGGGCCGGCCCTGACGCCTGCCCCGTTGCGCGTCCACGACTTGCACCCAACCGGCGTGACCGAGCGGAAAAACCCCCGCTGTTGCCCGGTTCCCGGGGGACCGGAGAACCGGCTGATCACGCAATGTGAGCACCGTAGGGCCGAGGCCGGTTTCTCCGCCATACCCAGGACCACACAAATTCGGTGACCAGGCCCTTTCAAAGGCCAATCCACCCGGATGGTCGAGCGATCAGGCCGGATTTCGAGATCGAGTTACTCTCAGTGATTACCGACAGGTAGGTGACACCCGGTGATCAGGAGAAGAGGGTCTGGAAGAAGGTGATGATCGCCTCGGCGCCGTTGCGCAGCCAGCCGAGCACCTGGTGCACGAGGTTGGCCGACTGGGTGGGCTGGGTGATCAGGAAGAACAGCACGAGGACGACGACCCCGATGACCACGATCTTCTTCACGCCGCTCGACATGGCACCATCCGATCCGCTCCCCCTTGCTTCCACGACGGGCACCGGCCACGAGCCCGCCGGGTCACGCTCACTCTAGTGACGAGCGGAGCGGATGGCCCGGCCGCCGATCCGGTGCCTTGCCCGACCGGGTGAGCCCGGCCCGATCGAGTGAGCCGCGCGCGGCACCGTCCCGCTAGGCTCCCGCGATGGACGACGGCGAGAAGGTGCTGCTGCAACCGGTGCGCGAGGCCGACCTCGACCTGCTCGAAGCCCTCATCAACGACCCGGCCGCCACCGGCGAGTTCCAATGGTTCGGCTGGCACGAACCCGGTTACCTCCGCCGGCGCTGGCTCGACGGCAAGATCTTCACCCCCGAAGGCGGCCTGCTCGTGCCCACCCTGGGCGGGCGCCCGCTCGGCCTGTTGTCGTGGCACCGCTCGCGTTCCGGGCCCAGTTCGTACTGCTGGAACATGGGCCTCGTCCTGCGCCCGGAAGCGCGCGGGCACGGCCACGGCACCGAAGCGCAGCGGCTGCTCGTGCGCTACCTGTTCGCGCACACGCAGTTCAACCGCGTCGAGGCCAGCACCGAGGTGAGCAACCGCGCCGAGCAGCGCTCCCTCGAGAAGGCCGGCTTCACGCGCGAAGGAATCCTGCGCGGCTACGGTTTCCGCGACGGCGAATGGCGCGACAGCGTGCTGTACGCGGTGATCCGCGAGGATCTCGCCACCTGGTGACGCGCTAGGCGATCGCGCCCGCCGTGCGCAGCGCGGCCAGATCCTCAGTGGTGAAGCCGATTTCCGTCAGCACCTCCTCGGTGTCGACGCCCGCCGTGCGGGGAGCGTGCGGGGTTTCCGCCGGCGTCCGGTCGAACCGCGGCGCCGGGGCGGGCTGCACGGTGCCGCCGATGTCCACGAAGGTCCCGCGCACCTTGTTCTGCGGGTGCGCCGCGGCTTCCCACGGGGACAGCACCGGCGTCAGGCAGGCGTCGGTGCCTTCGGCGCGGGCGACGAGATCGTCGCGCGAGTGCTTCGCGACCGCGCCCGCGATGAGCTCGCGCAGCTTCGGCCACTGCGCTTTGTCCAGGTGCGACGGTGGATCTTCGAGGCCGAGGACGTTCACGAGATCACCCCAGAACCGCATCTCGATCGCCCCGATCGCGACGTACTTGCCGTCGGCGGTTTCGTAGGTGTCGTAGAACGGGGCGCCGCCGTCGAGGAGGTTGTCGCCGCGTTCGCCGGCCCAGACACCCGCGGCCCGCATGCCGTGCAGGCTCGTGGTCAGCAGGGCCGCACCCTCCACCATGGACGCGTCGACGACCTGCCCGCGCCCGGACGACGTCCGCTCGTGCAGCGCGGCGAGCACGCCCATGGCGAGCAGCAGGCCACCGCCGCCGAAGTCACCGACGAAGTTGAGCGGCGGCACCGGGCGTTCGCCGGCGCGGCCGATGGGTTCGAGCGCGCCGGCGATGCCGACGTAGTTGATGTCGTGCCCGGCGGCCGCCGCGAGCGGGCCGTCCTGGCCCCAGCCCGTCATGCGGCCGTAGACGAGCCGCGGGTTGCGCGAGTGCACCACTTCAGGCCCGAGGCCCATGCGTTCGGCGACGCCCGGGCGGAACCCCTCGATGAGCACGTCGGCCCGGTCGGCGAGCCCGAGCACGACCTCGACCCCCTCGGGTGTTTTGGTGTTCACCCCGATCGAGCGCCGGCCGCGCGCCAGCGGATCGGCGGGGATGCCGAGCACGTCGGCGCCCGGCGTGGCGCGGTCGACGCGCACCACGTCGGCACCGAGGTCGGCGAGGATCATGCAGGCGAACGGCGCCGGCGCGAGCCCGGCGAGCTCCACCACCTTCAGCCCGCTGAGCGGTCCGGCTTTCACGGGAACGTCCTTTCTCCGTCAGGGGCGGGCGTCACAGCGTGCGGGAGATGATCTCCTTCATGATTTCGCTGGTGCCGCCGAAGATGCGCGAGATGCGCATGTCGGCCCACGCGCGCGCGATCGGGTATTCGGTCATGTAGCCGTAGCCGCCGAACAGCTGCAGGCACTGGTCGACGACCTTGTTCACGCGCTCGGTCGTCCACAGCTTCGCCATCGCCGCACCCTGCACGTCGAGCTCGCCCTTGAGGTGGCGCTCGATGCACTGGTCGAGGTACGCGCGCGCCACGGCCGCTTCCGTCGCCGCCTCGGCGAGCGTGAACTTGGTGTTCTGGAAGGAAAAGATGGGCCGGCCGAACGCCTGGCGGTCTTTGGTGTAATCGATCGTCAGGTTGATCGCGGCCTCCATGCCGGCGACCGCGGTCACGGCGATGATCAGGCGTTCCTGCGGCAGCTGCAGCATCAGCTGGATGAAACCCTGCCCCTCGGCGTCGCCGAGGAGGTTCGACGCCGGCACGCGCACGTCGTCGAAGAACAGCTCGGCGGTGTCCTGGCCCTTCATGCCGACCTTGTCGAGCACGCGGCCGCGGCGGAAGCCCGGGGTGTCGGTCTCGACCACGATCAGCGACACGCCCTGCGCGCCGGCCTCCGGGTCGGTCTTGCACGCCACCACCACGAGGTCGGCGTGGTAGCCGTTGGTGATGAACGTCTTGGCGCCGTTGATCACGTAGTGGTCACCCTCGCGCACGGCGCGGGTCTTGATGTTCTGCAGGTCCGAACCCGTGCCCGGCTCGGTCATCGCGATGGCGCCCACGAACTCGCCGCTCGCGAGCTTCGGCAGCCACTCGCGCTTGCGCTCCTCCAGCCCGTAGGCGAGCAGGTAGTGCGCGACGATTCCGTTGTGGACGGTGACGCCCCACGCGCTGTCGCCGGCGCGCGCCTGCTCTTCGTAGAGCACCGCTTCGTGGGCGAACGTGCCGCCACCGCCGCCGTACTCCTCCGGGATCGAGAGCGCGAGCAGCCCGACCTCGCCCGCCTTCGTCCAGACCTCGCGGTCGAGCTTCTTCTCGGCGGCCCAGCGCTCCTGGTGCGGCACGAGTTCCTTCTGCAGGAACGACCGGGCGAGCTCCCTGAGGTCTTCGAGTTCGGTGGTGCTCCACGAGCTCTTCTGGATCTGCAACGGCACGGCGACGCCTCCTGCTGGAAAACATTACGCGTGGAAGGTAAGTTCCATGCGGAATGTACATCCGGGGCGTCCGGTGCGTAAAGCGGGAGGCGGGATGACCGAGGTCGCGGCGAAGGCGCACCGCACCCAGGCCCAGCGCCGGGAGCAGACGCGCACGGCTCTGCTCGACGCCACCGTCGAATGCCTGGTGGAGATCGGGTACGCCCGCACCTCGATGCAGGAGATCTGCGCCCGGGCCGGCGTGTCGAAGGGCGCGGTGCAGCACCACTTCGCCACGAAAGCCGAGCTGATGGCGACCGCCGTCGAGCACCTGACGACGAAGCTGCGGACCCAGCTGGCGACCTCGCTCGACGACCTGCCGGGCGGCGCGTCCGGCGTCGAGGCGGCGATCGACCTGCTGTGGACGGGGTACTCGGGCACGCTGTCCACCGCCGTGACCGAGCTGTGGGTCGCCGCGCGCACCGACCCGGAACTGCGCGCCGCCATCCGGCCCGTCGACCGCGCCCTGGGCCGCGCGACGCTGGAGCACGTGAGCCAGGTGGCGGGCGACCTGCCGAAGGAACGAGCCGAGACGCTGTTCTGGCTCACCGTCAACCTCACCCGCGGCCTCGCGCTCGACGCCGAGCTGGGCGGCGACCCGAACCGCCGGCGCAAGCTGCTGCAGGAGTGGAAGCGCATCGCCGTCCTGATGTACTCCGACGCCTGACCCGGCGGGCAGCCTCGCGCGGTCTTTGAGCGCGCCGGCCCGGTTCGTGGTGGAATCGCAGGTAACCGCGTTGACGCACGCGAAGGAGCCGCGATGACCAGCGTGCCGCAGTACCCGCCGCCCGCCACCGAGCCCGGTGCGGTGTCCCGGCTGCTCGCGGGGATCCTCGGGGTGTTCGCGGCCGCGCTCGTGGTGGCGGGCACCTTCCTGCCGGCGGCGACCACCCAGGTGACGGTCGAGGGCCGCGTGGAAAGCGCCTTCTCCGTCACCTCGTGGACCCGGGTCATCGACGTGGCGCCGGCCGCGGAGCAGGAGCTGTTCGCGATCAGCCACGTCGCCCGCTACGGCATCCCGCTCTCGGTCACGGCGGCCGTGCTGCTGGCCGGCGCGGTGCTCGCCTTCACCCGCGCCCGGGCCGCCGCCCGGATCACGCTGATCACCGGCGGCGCGGGTGTCGTCGCGGCCGTGTGGACGATGAGCATGGACGTGTCGGCCTCCCTCAGCTACGAGCAGCGCACGTCGGCCGTGGTCGCCCACTACACGACCGGCACCGGCTTCTGGCTCCTGCTCGGCGGCGGCGTGGTGGCCGCGCTCGTGCTGGCGCTCGCCGCGTTCGGCGGCTCGCAGTGGCCGCGCGGGCAGGTTTTCGCTTACGCCGCACCGGGTTACGCCCCGCCGGGCTACGCTCCTCCGCCGCCGCCCTACGCCGAGCCGGCCACGCAGGGCGTCCTGTCGCCGGAACCCGGAGACGGGGACGCTCCGGCGGAGCCGCCGCCGCCGTTCCCGCCGCAGGACGTGCAGCCCGCCCCGGGCGTCGAACCGCCGGGCCAGCGCCGCGACGACGCCGATATGTGAACAAGATTCACGATCAGTGGTTCAGCCGACATACCGACGGTATGGTGTACTCGTCGGTAACACCGGTCTGAACGGAGACGGCATGACCAGCACGACACCGGCGAACCTCAGCGGCGACACGGCTTCACCGGCGACGATCGGAGGTGTCGCGGGTGCCCCGTCGGCCGAGCGCGCGGCCCGGCTCGTCGCCCGCGTGACCGGCGGCGCGGACTCGGCGCCGATCCGGATGACCGCGCCGTTCACCGGGCTGCCGATCACCACGCTCCCCCAGGCCACCGGCGCCGACGTGCGCGCCGCGTTCGCCGCCGCGCGCGAGACCCAGCGCGAGTGGGCGGCGCGGCCCGTCGCCGAGCGGCAACGGTTCCTCGTGCGCCTCCACGACCTGATCCTCGCGCGCCAGGCCGAGGGGCTCGACCTCGTGCAGGTCGAAGCCGGCAAGGCGCGCCTCGACGCGTTCGACGAGGTGAGCGCGGCCGCGCTGGTCGCGGCGTACTACGGCAAGCACAGCGCGAAGATCCTCGCGCCCCGGCGCGCGGCGGGCGTGATCCCGGGCCTGACGAAAGCCGGCGAACTGCGCCACCCCAAGGGGGCCGTCGCGATCATCTCGCCGTGGAACTACCCCGTGGCGCTTACCGCAATGGACGTCTTCCCGGCTCTGGCCGCGGGCAACGCCGTGGTGCAGAAGCCCGACAACCAGACCGCGCTCTCGGCGCTGTGGCTGCAGGAGCTCGCCGAGGAAGCCGGTCTGCCCGCCGGGCTGTGGCAGGTGGTGCTGGGCCGTGGTTCGGCCATCGGCCCGGCGCTGCTCGAAGGGTGCGACTACCTCTGCTTCACCGGCTCCACCCCCACCGGCAAAGAACTCGCCGGCCAGATCGCGTCGCGGCTCACCGGCTACTCGCTCGAACTCGGCGGCAAGAACCCGATGATCGTGCTGCCGGACGCCGACGTCAGCAAGGCCGCGACCGGCGCCGTCACGGCGTGCTTCTCCTCGGCGGGGCAGCTGTGCGTGTCGGTGGAGCGGATCTACGTGCACGAGAGCGTCCGCGAGGAGTTCACCCGCGCGTTCGTCACCCGCACGGCCGCGCTCAAGCTCGGCGGCGAGCTGAATTTCGGCCCGCAGATGGGTTCACTGACGTCATCGAGCCAGCTCGAAACCGTGTCGGCGCACGTCGAGGACGCGCGGGCCAAGGGCGCTCGCGTGCTGACCGGCGGCCGCGCCCGCCCGGACCTCGGCCCGCTGTTCCACGAGCCGACCGTGCTCACCGATGTCACGCCGGAAGCCGTGCTGTACAAGGAAGAGACGTTCGGCCCCGTCGTGTCGATCTACGGCTACACGGACGTCACCGACGCCATCGAACGCGCCAACGACACCGCCTTCGGCCTCAACGCCAGCGTCTGGTCGCGCAACGGCCGCGCCGGCTGGGAGGTGGCCGCGCGGCTCAAGGCCGGCACGGTGAACGTCAACGAGGGGTACGCCGCGACCTTCGGCAGCGTCGGCGTGCCGATGGGCGGGATGAAGGATTCGGGCGTGGGCCGCCGCAACGGCGCCGAAGGGCTGCTGAAGTACACCGAGGCCCAGTCGATCGCCCTCCAGCGCGGTTTGGCGCTGCGGCCGCCACGCCGCCTACCGGGCGGCGTGTGGGCGCGGGTGATGACGTCGAGCATGAGGCTGCTGCGCCGGCTGCCCTGGCGGTGATCAGCCGAGCCCGAGCAGCTCCACGGCGGTGCGGTCGAGGATCGCGCTGACGGCGTCGGCGGGCAGCCCCGCGCGTTCGACGTAGGTCACGGCCTCGACGAACCCTTCGCCCTTCTGGTAAGGGAAATCGGTGCCGAGCACGAGGCGGTCGGCACCGAGGGTGTCGGCGGCCAAGCGCAACGCCGGCCCGTGGTTGTGCCCGACGGTGTCGTAGAAGATCCGGCGCGCGGCGAGGCTCGGCTTCTCCGGGGTTTCCGGCGCCTCCCAAGGGTTCTGGCGGTCGATGCGCGGGAGGATCATCGGCAGCGCACCACCGAGGTGCGGCAGGATGATCTTCATCCGCGGGAACCGGCTCGGCACCCCGGCGATGATCAGGTGCATGACGGCGACGGTGTCCTCGATCGGCGCGCCGATCTGCCAGGTCAGGTTCCGGCCGATCAGCGGGGACTCGGCGCCGATGCCGGCGGGGTGCACGAACAGGACGCTGCCGCGGCGGTCGAGTTCCTCGTAGACGGGCAGGAACGCCGGGTCGCCGAGGGTGCGGCCGAGCACCGACGTGGTGATGGCGGCACCGAGGAAATCCAGGTCGTCGAGCGCGCGGGTGAGCTCCGCGAGCGCCGCGTCGGTGTGCGGGAACGGCAGGGAGGCGAACGCGCGGAACCGGTCGGGGTGCTGCCGGACGAGCTCGGCGTATTCGTCGTTGACCCACCGCGCGGCCTCGACGGCCGCCTGCTCGTCTTCGAAGTGCGGCGGCGCCGGGGTGGTCGAGAGCACCTGCAGGTCGATGTCCGCCGCCGTCATCTGCTCGAACCGCGCGTCGAGCTCCGCCGTGGTCCGGTCCGCGCCGAGCCCGCGCTGGCCGGCGGCCTTCGTGTTGCCCAGCCGGATCAGCAGCTGCAGGTACGCCTCGCTCCACAGGTGAGCGTGCACGTCGACGCGCATCCAGGTCCCTCCGAAGTGGCTAGCATGCTATTGACGTGATCAGTCAACCACTTCGCGGGTCAGCGCGTCAGTCGCCGGCGGCCGGTGTCGTCAGCAGCCCGCGGTCGTAGGCGATGGCGACGGCCTCCGCGCGCCGGCTGGCGCCGAGCTTGGCCATGACGCGGGAGAGGTGGACGCTCACCGTCTTCTCGCTGATGTAGAGCTCTTCCCCGACCTGGCGGTTGGTGCGCCCGAGGGCGACGCGTTCGAGGACGTCGCGTTCGCGGTCGGTGAGGGGGTTCGCCGCGACGGGCGCGGCGGCCGGGGTGACGCCGGGCAGGTCCACGCGGGCGCGGTGGGCCAGGTCGCGAACCGCGTCGCGCAGGGGCAGGGCACCGAGCGACGACGCGACGGAATGGACGGACTCCAGGGCGTCGGCGGCGGGCAGCCCGTGGGCCAGCAGAGCCTGGGCTTCGAAGTAGCGGCACATGGCCTGCTCGTACACCGCGCCGTAGCCGAACGCCGTGGCGGCGGCCGACCACAGGGCCGGGTCACCGGGACCGCTCACCCCGGACGCGGCGGCTTCCAGCCGGGCGAGCCACGCGTGGCCCTCCGGGCCCAGCGTGCCCGAGCGCGGGGTGCCGTCGACGGCACAGCGGCGCCCGTGCTCCAGCAGGCGCCGCCCGACGGACACCATCTCGTCGGCCGTCTGCTGATCACCGCGCAGGCGGGCGTCAGCGGCGCGCGCGGCGACGGACGCCAGGCCCAGCGCGGCGATCCGGATCCCGCCGAGCAGCCAGGGTTCGATCTTCTCCAGCCACGCGATCAGCTCTTCGGTCACGCGCACGGCCTCGAAGTGGTCGGCGCGCCAGAACGCCAGCTCCACGGCGGCGTCGCCCGACGACAGCGCGATCTGGATGTCCGCCTGCCACTGGTGCCGCAGCCCCGGCAGGAGCCGCCCGGCGTCATCGAAACGGCCGCGGGCCACGAGGAACAGCACCCAGTTCGCGAGGATCCGGGCGGCCACCGCGCTCGACACACCTCGCCCGGCCCGGCCGGCCGCGTCCTCCGCGGGCCAGTCGCCGCTGAGGTACCTCAGGTAGAGCTGCCGGGCCCTCAGTTCGAGCCCGTACGAGCTCCAGGTGAGCCCCGACCCCTCGGCCCGCGCGACCCCGCGCGCCGCATGCGCCAGCGCCTCGGTCATCTCGGCCTGGTCGTCGTAGCTCAAGGCGAGGAAGTACATGCCGCGCAGTTCGACGTTCAGCGCTCCGGCGTCGCGCGCCTTGCGGATGGCCTGGCGCAGGCGCTCGCGCGCCGCCGTGGCGTCGCCCGCCGAATCGGCGAGCGTGCCGAGCGTGATCAGCGCCGACGCCTCGGCCCCGACCGCGCCCACGGCCCGCGCGTCGGAGACCGCGGTGAGCGCGCTGTCGAGTGCCTCCCCCGGCTGGTCGATCGCCCGCAGCACGCCGGCGCGGGTGGCGAGCACCCACGCGCGCACCGAGCTCGGCTTCGTGTCCTTGACCAGCTCGTACGCCCGGTCGACGGCCTGCGTCGCCTCGTCGAGCGTGCCCTCCAGCGAAAGCAGGGCCTCCCCCAGCCGCCGCCACACCTTCGCGGCGCGGTCGAGGGGTGCATCGGTGGCCAGCGCTTCCGTGGCCGACCGCGCGTACGCGACCGCCCGCTCCGGCTCGCCTGACGTACCGGCGAAGTACGACGCCTCGTGCAACAGCTTCAGCTCGTCCACGCCGTCAGGCCGGTCCGCGACGGGCACGGCGTCCCAAATGGACAGTGCCTGCTCGGCGTGGCGCAGCGCGGCCCCGGGCGCGCCCAGCTTCTCCGCCTCGTCCATCGCGCTCAGCAACGCGGGCAGCGCCGTGACGTAGTCGCGGCTCTCGAGGCTGTGGAACGCCAGCTTGGCGTCGTGCCCGCGCCCCTGCGGGATCGCGCGGATCCGGGCGGCGTACGACGCGTGCATCCGCGTGCGCTCGCCCGGCAGCAGGTCCCCGTAGACGGCTTCCTGCAGCAAGGCGTGGCGGAAGACGTAGAACCCGTCCTCGATCACGAGCACGTGGTGCTGCACGGCCTCGCGCAGCGCCTCGTCGAGCTCGAGCTCGCCGAGGGCCGCGACCTCCGCGAGCGCGGCGTGCGACACCGGTTCGTTGGCCACCGAGATCACGCGCAGGACGCGCCGCGTCTCGGCCGGGAAGCGCTCCAGCCGGGCGAGCAGCACCTCGGCGAGGCCCGCGGGCAGGTCGCGGCAGTCGGCGTTCGTCGCCAGCAGCTCTTCGACGAAGAACGGGTTGCCCTCCGAGCGCGCGACGATGTCGGCCACCACGTCGGGGGGCAGTGGCTCGTCGGCCAGCGCCTCGACGAACGTCCGCGCGTCGGCCGGCCCGAACGGGCGCAGCTCGATCTGCTCGACCGTCGCCAGCCGCACGAGCTCCGACAGCAGGCCGCGCAGCGGGTGGCGCCGGTGCACGTCTTCCTCGCGGTAGCTGCCCACGATCAGCAGCCGCTGCGCGCGCAACCTGCTGACCAGGAAGGACAGCAGGTTGCGCGTGGACGGATCGGCCCAGTGCAGGTCCTCGAGCAGGATCACCACCGGCCGCGACTCGGCGACCTCGGTCAGCACCCCCAGTACAGCGTCGAACAACTGGAGCTGACCGAGGTCCTGTTCCGGTCGCGGCCGGCGCGCGGCTTCCCGTTCGCCACCCGACACCTGACCGTGTTCCCCCGGCCCCATCGGAGCCGGTTCCCCGCTCTGCGGCAGCAGCCGCGCGAGTGCCGGCCGGGACCGCACCGCCCCCGCGACGGCCGGGTCCCCCGACGAGCCCAGCGGCGCCAGTGCCTCCGCGAACGGCAGGTACGGCAGACCGCCGTCGCGCACGTCGATGCAGCGGCCGGTGAGCACCAGCGCACCGCCGGCCGCGACGTGCTCACCGAGTGCGGTGAGCAGCCGCGTCTTGCCGACGCCGGCGTCGCCGGCGATCAGCACCGCCCCCGCCTCGCGCCGCTCCGCCCGCGCGAAGGCAGCACGCAGCCGCCGCATCTCGTGGGTGCGGGCGACCAGCGGGATTCCGGAGCCGAGGCGGGGCACGAGGTGCATTCTGTCCTACCCCACCGACAGTTCCGCCATGGTTTTCACCGACAGCGTGTTCGCCGGGAGCGTCACGCGGTCACCGCGCGAGGTGCCCGGCGCGCGAGGCGACCGGCTCGGCCGAGCGGCGCTCCTGCACCGGTACCTCGACGTTGGTCAGCCGGTGGGCCCGCAGCCAGCGGACGGGCCGGCTCTGCTTCGTCATCCGCGCGTTGCGCCCGGCCTTACGCAGCTGCTCCGCGCGGTAGGCCACCTCGGCGCTCATCGCGTCCAGGAGCTGATAACTCATCGCTTCGATCCCCATCTCCGAGTTGCCTTCTTCGGTGACACTCAGAGTCGTCCTGAGGGGACGGCGCGGGCATCGGGTGATCACCCACACCTGGACGCCAGACGACCCCTTACCCGAGACACCGACCAGCGACGAGCAGGTCGGCGGGGTAAGGGGTCGCCGGGTGGACCGTCAGTCGCGCACCGGGCCACCGGCGCGCACCGCCGCCAGCAGCCCCCGCCAACCCGACGCGGGGAGGCGGACAGCACCCCCTTCGGGGTCTTTCGAGTCGCGCACCGCGGCGCCACCGCCGACGAAGGCGATCTCGACGCAGTCGTTGCCGCCACCGCTGAAGCTGCTCTTGCGCCAGGTGGCCCGGGAAAGATCCGCGTCCGGCATCGTGTTCCCCACTTTCCTCACTGTGTCCTCGGTTCCAGGTGGTGCACTGCGGCCGGCACGGCAGCCTGTTCGGCGAACCGGCCGGCCGCCTCGGTGATCAAGTCGACCGAGTCGTCCGGTTTCAGTGCGGCAGCGCGCAGGTGGTCGAACATCAGCGCGTAGCGCCGGACGTCTTCGGGTTGCTCGAGGTACAGGCCGCTGGACGTGCTGTCGTCGACGTAGACGACGTCGGGGTCGGCCTGCTCGGGGAAACCCATGATGAGGAAGGGACCCTCCATGCCGGGGTGGGCGCCGGCGGAGAACGGCACGACCTGGATGGTCACGTTCGGCTTCTCGGCGACCGCGGCCATGCGGTAGAGCTGCTCGGCCATCACCTCGGCGCCGTCGACCACCCGGTGCAGCACGGCCTCGTCGACCACGGCCCAGTACTCGGGCGGCGGGGTGTCGCTCAGCAGCTCCTGGCGGGCCATGCGCGCGGCCACGCGGCGCCGGATCTCGGCGTCCTCGGCGTCGGGTCGCAGGGCGCGGATCACGGCGTGGGCGTAGCGCTCGGTCTGCAGCAGCCCGGGTACGAGCAGCGCCTGGAACGCGCGCAGCGAACTGGCGTCGGCCTCGAGCCCCACGAACGTGCCGGTGAACACCTCGTTGTACGCGTGCCACCAGCCGCGTTTGCGCGCCTCGCGGGCCAGCTGGACGAGCGCCTCCTGCTCGTCGCCGGTGATCCCGTAGAGCGCGAGCATGTCCCGGGCGTCGCGCGGGGTGACGCCGACGTGCCCGGTCTCGATGCGGCTGACCTTCGACGCGGAACACTCGAGCTTCTCGCCCACCTCGTCGATCGTCAGGTCGGCGGCTTCCCGGAGCCGCCGCAGCTCGCTCGCGAGCCTCCGGCGGCGAACGGTGGGTCCCTGGCCTCTCGCCACGACAGCACCTCCGGATCGTCTTCCGCGTTGCGCGCACCGTCGGCCAACACTGCCCGCACCGCATATCTAACCAGCCGTCCGACTAGTCAGTGGGGTATTAACACCGCGGAATTCCCGCCTTCGGGGGCAGGTCTCCGCCCTGCAATTTGCAGATCGCGCTTGTACTCTGACATCGGTGAACCGGAACCGGTCACGCCGTGCCGGTCGCGCCGGCCGTCAAGATCGGCTCGGGTTCCTGAGCAGCGTAGACGACGGCCAGCCGGAAACAGACACCGAGTGCGCGGGCGTTTCCGGCGGAAGGTGTCCGGGGCCGCCCCCCGACCGGTCCCGGGCACCTTCACCTTCGGTTGTCACGAGTTGTCGGCGCGCGTTGCGCACACCGTGACGATTACCCGGCTACGCATTTCGTTTTTCACGCCACCCGGAAGTGTGGTTGATTCTGCGAACGCCACTCGGTGACACACTCTCAGTAGAACGAGCCGCGACCGTCCTCACAGGACGCGCAGCAGGCCCTCCTGGACGACGGTCGCGATGTGCGTGCCGTCCTGCGCGAAGAACCGGCCCGTGGCCAGGCCGCGCGCGCCCGAGGCGCTCGGCGACGTGCTGTCGTAGAGGAACCACTCGTCGGCGCGGAAGGGCCGGTGGAACCACAGCGCGTGGTCCAGGCTCGCGCCGAGGACCTTGTCGACGTCCCAGTACACGCCGTGGCGCGCGAGGATCGAATCGAGCAGCGTCATGTCCGAGGCGTAGGTGAGCACGCAGACGTGCAGCAGCTGGTCGTCGGGCAGCGAGCCGTCGGCCCGCATCCACACGCGGTTGCGCTCCGGCCGCGCGCCGGTCGAGCGCGTGATCCACGGCGGCTCGCCCACGTAGCGGACGTCGATCGGGCGCGGGCGCTCGGTGAAGCGCAGGCCGAAACCGGCCGTGCGCTCCTGGAACGTGGGCAGCGCCTCGGGAGCCGGCACGTCGGGCATCGGCTCGCCGTGGTCGAGGCCGTCCTCGTCGCGCTGGAACGACGCCGACAGCGCGAAGATCGCCTTGCCGTGCTGGATGGCGGTGACGCGGCGCGTGGTGAACGAGCGGCCGTCGCGGATGCGGTCGACCTCGTAGAGGATCGGCGCGCGCGGGTCGCCACCGCGGATGAAGTAGGCGTGCAGCGAGTGCACGCGGCGGTCCTCGGGCACCGTGCGGCCGGCGGCCACCAGCGCCTGCCCGGCGACCTGGCCGCCGAACACGCGGACCGGGGAGTGCGCGGGCGAGACCCCGCGGTAGAAGTCCTCCTCCACCTTCTCCAGGTCGAGGAGGTCGACGAGCCGGTCGAGGACCACCTGTCCGCCGCCGCCGGCTTCGTCGAGCCCGGCGGCGGCGTTCCTGGCGATCTCAGTCATGACCGAACCCTATTCGGTCCGGCTGAAGTTCGTCCCTTACGCGTGGTCGTCTTCACCGAGCCGGTGCACGTGGATCAGGTTCGTCGACCCGACGGTGCCCGGCGGGGAGCCGGCCACGATCACCACGAGGTCGCCGCGCTGGTACTTGCCCATCGCGAGCATCGCCTGGTCGACCTGGTGGATCATCTGGTCGGTGGAGGCCACCTCAGGCACGATCGTGGTGACCGTGCCCCACGTCATCGACAGCTGGCTGCGCACGCACTCCTCCGGCGTGAACGCCATCAGCGGGAGCCGCGTGTGCAGGCGCGCCAGGCGGCGCACGGTGTCACCGGACTGGGTGAACGCGACCAGCGCCTTGGCGTTGAGCCGCTCGCCGATGTCGCGGGCGGCGTAGGAGATCACGCCGCGCTTGGTGCGCGGGACGTGCGTGAGCGGCGGGACGACCGGCGAATCGGTCTCGACCGCCTCGACGATGCGGCCCATCGTCTGCACCGTCTCGATCGGGTAGCGCCCGACACTGGTCTCGCCCGAGAGCATCACGGCGTCGGTGCCGTCGAGCACCGCGTTCGCGACGTCCGAGGCCTCGGCGCGGGTCGGCCGGGAGTTGTTGATCATCGACTCGAGCATCTGCGTCGCGACGATGACCGGCTTCGCGTTCTCGCGGCAGATCTGGATGGCGCGCTTCTGCACCAGCGGCACCTGCTCGAGCGGCAGTTCGACACCGAGGTCGCCGCGGGCGACCATCACCGCGTCGAAGGCCAGCACGATGGCCTCGAGGTTGTAGACCGCCTCGGGCTTCTCGATCTTCGCGACCACCGGCAGCCGGCCCTTGCCGACGCGGTCCATGACCTGGTGCACGAGGTCGATGTCGGCCGGCGAGCGCACGAAGGACAGCGCGACGAAGTCGACGCCGAGGTGCAGCGCGAACTCGAGGTCCTCGATGTCCTTTTCGCTCAGCGCGGGCACGGACACGTCCATGCCGGGCAGCGAGACGCCCTTGTTGTTGCTGACCGGGCCGCCTTCGGTGACCTCGCAGATCACGTCGGGGCCCTCGACGGACTTGACCACGAGGCCGACCTTGCCGTCGTCGACCAGCAGCCGGTCGCCGGGCTTGGCGTCCTTCGCGAGGCCCTTGTACGTGGTCGACACGCGGTCGTGCGTGCCGGCGACGTCCTCGACGGTGATGCGGACCTCGTCGCCCGTGTGCCACTCGGCCGAGCCGCTGGCGAAGGTGCCGAGGCGGATCTTCGGCCCCTGCAGGTCGGCCAGGATGCCGACCGACCGGCCACTCTCCGCCGCAGCGGCCCGAACCAGGTCGTAGACCTGCTTGTGGTCGCTGTGGCTTCCGTGGCTGAAGTTCATCCTCGCGACGTCCATTCCGGCGTCGACGAGTGCCCGCATCTTCTCCGGCGTGGAGGTGGCGGGCCCCAGCGTACAAACGATCTTCGCGCGTCGGCTCACGTTCCAAAAGGGTAGTCCTTCCCGCCACTCACGTCTGTACCGATACCGAAAGTTCAGAGGAAGTGTTCGGAAACCATTCAGATCCCTAACCTCCGTAGGTATGACGGTGGTTCGCCGACTCATGATCTTGATCACGACGTTCGCCCTGGTCGGGGCGTGTTCTCCGGCTGCCGAGCCGCCGTGGCGGCCCGTTGACCTGCCGGTTTCCGGTACGCGCGTACTGGGATTCGTCCGAACGTCATCGGGAATCGTCATGACCGGCTCGGTGCCGGGACCCCTCGGCCGGGCGCCCGCGGCGTGGCTCGCGGGCCCGACGTGGACCCCGCTGCCGCTGCACGCGGCGACCGGCTACGGCCGGCAGGCGGAGCTGACGCTGCCGGCCGCCGCCGGGTCCCGGCTGCTCGCCCTGGGCTCCGCGTTCGGCGGCGCCCACGCCAACCCGCGCCCGACGATCTGGACCGGCTCCGGCACCGGGCTCACCGAACACGAGCAGCCAGTCGAGCTGCTGGGCGGCGAGCGCGCGGTGACCACCTCGGGCTCCGCGGCGAGCGCCGGGGGCTACCTGCTGACCGGCCAGTGGGACCACCGCACCGGCGGCGTCGGCGCGGCAGCGTGGACATCTCCCGACGGCGGGTCGTGGACGCTCTCCGAGGACCCGGCCCTGCTCAGCACCCCGGCCGGCCAGACGCGCATCCTCGCGGCCGCCGGGTTCGGCGCCGGCTACGTCGCGGTGGGCGACGTCCGCGCCGGCCTCACCGTGCGGCCCGTGGCGTGGACGTCGGCCGACGGCTCGACGTGGACGCGCGCCGACCTGCCGTCCCCCGCCGGTTCGGCATCCGTGTGGCGCGTCGCGTGCTCGGCCTCCTGCACGGCCGTCGGCGCGACGAGCGAGCAACGCCTGGCGTGCTGGCAGTCCGGCCCGTCGTGGACGGCGGCCGCCGGCGGCCCGGTGATCCCCGCGGCGCAACTGCTCGAGGTGACGGGCCTGACGCAGGACTCGGCGGGCCACCTCGACGTCACGGTGAAGGTCGACGGCCGCCCGCGGCTCTGGCGCGTCGGCCCCCACTGCGACGGCTTCGCGGAACTCCCGCTGCCCGAACCCGCCGCGTCCCTCACCGCCATCGCCGACGGCCCCGACCTGCTCCTGGCCACCACGACCGACACGGGGAGCCGGCTCTGGCGCTACCCACTCCCCCGCTGAGCCGGCTCAGCGGCGCGGCTGCTCGCTCGGCCCCACGTGGTCGCGGGCCCACTCGTTGAACTTCTTCACCTGCCGCCAGGCTTTGCGGACGCGGTCGAAAGCCTCGCGTTCGTGGAGGTAGTCCGCGGGTTCCCAGGCGCGCACGGCGTAGACCGAGCGGTAGCGCAGCAGGTCCAGGCGCGGGTGGTCGTCGGGGAAGCCGCGCGGGCGGGACTTCAGCCGATCGCCCAGGACGTCCCAGCCCTGGCGGCGCAGCGTGGCCAGGATGGACTCCAGGGCGGGCCCGTGGAGCTCGGTGTCGACGGCCGTGCGGAAGCGGGCGAGCTGGTCGGACGCGAGGTGGAAGCAACCGCCGCCGACGCGCAGGCCCGCCGGGCCGACCTCGACGTAGTAGGCGCCCCCACCGCGGCCGGCTTCGATCACGGCGCCGCAATGGGTCTTGTACGGCGTCTTGTCCTTGGCGAAGCGCACGTCGCGGTACGGGCGGAACACCTTGCCTTCGCCGAACCCCTCGCCGAACTCCGGCTCGAGCTCCTTGACCAGCGCCTCCATCGGCGCGCGCACGTCGGCCTTGTAGGTCGCCACGTTCGCGTCCCAGTAGGACTTGGAGTTGTCGGCCTCCAGGCCGTCGTAGAAATCGACGGCGTACTCGCCGAATCCCAAGAACTTCACCCGCAGCACGATAACGGCCGCCCCCGACAGAAAACTCCCGGTGCGGCCGGGCGGCCCCTGCGCCGCCGGCCGCACCGGGGAGCGGCTACTTCGCGAGCGCCGTGATCAGTTCGCCGTTCGGGGTGTCGCCGGAGAGCTCCCAGAACATCGCGCCGCCGAGGCCCTGCTGCCCGGCGTAGCTCACCTTGCCGCCGATCGTGCCCGGCGTGTCGTAGCTCCACCACTGCGAACCGCACTTCGCGTACGCGGTGCCGGCGACCGTCCCGGTGGCCGGGCAGCTCGACTTGAGGACCTTGTAGTCCTCGATGCCCTGCTCGTACTTGCCCGGCGCCGGGCCCGTCGCGGTGCCGCCGGGCGCGCTCTGCGTGACGCCGGTCCAGCCGCGACCGTAGAAACCGATGCCCAGCACCAGCTTCGACGCCGCGACGCCCTTGCTCTTGAGCTTCTGGATGGCCGCGTCCGAGTAGTACCCCGCCGTCGGGATGCCCGCGTACGAAGTGAGCGGCGAGTGCGGCGCGGTCGGGCCCTGGGCGGCGAAGGCGCCGAAGTAGTCGTAGGTCATCACGTTGTACCAGTCGACGTACTGCGCCGCGCCCGCGTAGTCGGCGGCGTCGATCTTGCCACTGCCGGTGCCGTCTCCGGTGATCGCGGCCGTGACGAGCTTCGAGGAGCCGAACTTGGCACGCACGGCCGCCATGACGTTCTTGAACGCCGCCGCGCCGCTCGTGTCGCAGCTCAGGCCGCAGGCGTTGGGGTACTCCCAGTCGAGGTCGATGCCGTCGAACAGCCCGGCCCAGCGCGGGTCGTTCACGAGGGCGTAGCAGGAGTTCGCGAACGCCACCGGGTTCTTCGCGGCCTGGCCGAAGCCGCCCGACCAGCTCCAGCCGCCGAACGACCACAGCACCTTCAGGCCCGGGTGCTTGGCCTTGAGCTTCTTGAGCTGGTTGAAGCTGCCCGCCAGCGGCTGGTCCCAGGTGTCGGCGACGCCGTCGACGCTGCCGGCCGCGTCGTAGGTCTTCTGGTAGTCCGCGTAGGCGTCGCCGAGGGCGCAGCCGCCGTTCGTGACGTTGCCGAACGCGTAGTTGATGTGCGTGAGCTTCGCCGCGGACCCGGACGTCTCGATGTTCTTGACGTGGTAGTTGCGGTCGTAGACACCCCAGTCGGTGAAGTAGCCGACGACCTTGCCGACCGAGGCTTTCGGGGCTTTCGGGGCTTTCGGGGCGGCGGCGGCCGTGGACAAGGGTGTCGCGACGGCCGCGGCGGCCAGCACAGCGGCGGCCAGGCTCACGAGCGACAGGAAGCTCTTCCTGCGGGGACGGGGCATGCCGGCTCCTTCGTCGGAGTCACACCGGGTGACCGAACGGGGACGGTGGGGACCTGCCCACCGTAAGTGGACTAGACCAATAGGTCAATGGTCCAGTCCAGTGGAGCAATCCGGCAATTCGGTCACGCCGTGGTGATGGAGCGCAGGACGGCTGACCGCGCTCCTTCCGGCGCTGTCAGGCTCGTCTCGCCGTCTCCTGGGCCGGCGTTTCAAAAGTGATCCCGGTGGCCGCCGCCCGGCGTTCGCCCCACTCGTACAGCGCGGTCAGCGCCGGCCCGAGTGCGGCGCCTTCCTCGGTGAGCCGGTATTCGACGTGCGGAATCCGGCCGACGAAGCTCTCGCGGCGCACCAATCCGTCGGCCGCGAGTTCGCGCAGCTGCTGGGTCAGCATCTTCTCGCTGACGGCCGGCATCCGCCGCCGCAGTTCGCCGTAACGGTGGGCGCCTTCCTTCAGGTGCGCGAGGATCACCGGTTTCCACCGGCCGCCGATCAGGTCGACCGTGAGCTCGACCGGGCACCAGTACCGCCTGTCCGCCATCGCGACCTCCCTCACCACGCACCGAAAAGTACGTGGTTGCCGTCGCCTCCCGCGTGCGCTGTGCTGAGCGGGTGCTCGAATACCTGCGCTACACCGTCCCCGCCGACCGGGCGGCCGCGTTCGAAGCCGCGTACGCCCAGGCCGCGACCTCGCTCGCGAAGGCACCGGAGTGCCTGGACTACGAGCTGAGCCGTTGTGTCGACGACCCTACGCGCTACGTGCTGCGGATCAGCTGGACCTCGGCCGAGGCCCACCTCGAGGGGTTCCGCCGCGGGCCGCACTTCCCGCCGTTCTTCGCGGCGATCGGCGAGTACCGGGCCGACCTCGACGAGATGCGCCACTACGAGCCGACCGCCGTCGCCGGCGAGGGCGGTGGCCGGCCGCCGACGCTGTACGAATGGGCCGGCGGGCACCCCGCGCTGGTCCGGCTCCTGGAGCTGTTCTACGGCCACGTGCTGCGGGATCCGGTGCTGGAGCCCGTGTTCCGCGGCATGGACTCCCGCCACCCCCAGCACGTCGCCACCTGGCTCGGCGAGGTCTTCGGAGGACCGGCCGACTACACGGCCCACCACGGCGGGCACCCGCACATGATCGAGCGCCACGCCGGGCGCGGCATCACCGAGGAGCAGCGCCGGCGATGGGTCACGCTGCTGCTGGAGACCGCCGACGAGGCGGGCCTGCCCGCCGATCCGGAGTTCCGGGCCGCGTTCGCGGGCTACGTCGAATGGGGCAGCAGGCTGGCCGTGATGTTCTCGGCCCCCGACGCGGAGCCGGCCGCGTTCGAACCGGTGCCGCGCTGGGACTGGGCCAAACCGCCGTGGCAGCCGCCCGCGGCCTCGTCCTGAGGTGCCGGACAGTCCGAAGTAGACAGTTCGCCCGGATCCGGGGCGGCCGTTCGGCGGCTCACCCGAGCTGTTCCCGCGCGGTGGCCAGCGCCGAGTCTCGGCCGGCGGCCAGCGGCCCTGCGGTGTCACGAGACCGACCGCCCGGGATCTCGACGAGCAAGCCGTAGCCGTCGGCGGCGCCACACACCATCCACAGTGGACACGCGTGGTGCGGCGGCTGCCGGAAGGATGGCCAGGCCGGCCACGGCCCGACGCTGACGATCCTGGGGCGCCGGGTGGGCCGCCCCACCCGGCGCGAGCACTCAGCCGAAGAAGACCTCGGCCTCTTCGTAGCGCTCCAGCGGCACCGTCTTCAGCTCGGCGGTCGCCTCCGACAGCTTCACGCGCACGATATCGGTGCCCTTCAGCGCCACCATCACGCCGAAGTCTCCGTCGGCCACCGCGTCCACGGCGTGCAGACCGAAGCGGGTGGCGAGCACGCGGTCGTACGCGGTCGGCGTGCCGCCGCGCTGCACGTGGCCGAGCACCACGGCGCGGGACTCCTTGCCGGTGCGCGCGGCGATCTCGTCGGCCAGCCAGGTGCCGATGCCGCCGAGGCGGACGTGCCCGAAGGCGTCCTTCTCGCCGGTCAGCAGGCTCTCCTCGCCGCCCTCGGGCAGCGCGCCCTCGGCGACGACGATGATCGGCGCGTACTCGTTCTCGAAGCGGCGCTCGACCCACTCCACGACCTGGTCCACGGAGAAGTGGCGCTCCGGCACCAGGATCACGCTCGCCCCGCCGGCGAGGCCGGAGTGCAGGGCGATCCAGCCGGCGTGGCGGCCCATGACCTCCACGACCAGCGCGCGGTGGTGCGATTCGGCCGTGGTGTGCAGCCGGTCGATGGCCTCGGTCGCGATGGACACGGCGGTGTCGAAGCCGAAGGTGTAGTCGGTGGAGCCCAGGTCGTTGTCGATCGTCTTGGGCACGCCGACGACGCCGACGCCGTCGTCGGTCAGCCGCTTCGCGACGCCGAGCGTGTCCTCGCCGCCGATCGCGATGAGCGCGTCGATCTCCTGCTCGGCGAGCACGGACTTGATCTTCTCGACGCCGCCGTCGACCTTGTACGGGTTGGTCCGCGACGAGCGCAGGATCGTGCCGCCGCGCGTGAGGATGTCCTCGACGTCGCGCAGGCCCAGCGGCCTGCTCTCGCCGGTGAGCGGCCCCTGCCACCCGTTGCGGAAGCCGGTGATTTCCCAGCCGTGCACCTCGATGCCCTTGCGGACCACCGCGCGGATCACCGCGTTCAGCCCCGGGCAGTCGCCGCCACCCGTCAGCACACCGACACGCATGTCTTGCCTCCGTCTTCCTCACGTGGAGATCGCAGTCACAGTCCGCCGCCAGAGTAGCGGCTTTCGTCTGGATCGGTGCAGGCCGGACCACCTGGCGAATCGGTCTGCACGGCGCCGGAACAGGGGCTCGTTGCGCACTGTGCTAGCTTGATCGGCGTGCAGCGCTATTTCTGGTTTACGAAGCCGGCCCCGGGTGGGCGCGGCGGCGTGAACCTGCGCTGACTCCCACCCGAGCCGGATCTCGAACCGGCTCGGCGATTCCCCGCGGGTCGGTGTCCACCAGGAAGGAACCACCCGCCGTGACCTCCCCGCAGCTGACCGCCGGGCCCGCCGACGCGAGCACCCTGGACAACCAGCGCACCACGTCGATCAGCCCCCTGATCTCCCCCGCCCTGCTCCGCGAGGACCACCCCGTGGACGCCGCGGTGGCGAAGGTCGTGCACGCCGGCCGCACCGAGACCGTCGACGTCCTCGACGGGCGCGACGACCGCCTCGCCGTGGTCGTGGGCCCGTGCTCCGTCCACGACCCCGAGGCCGCGCTCGAGTACGCCCGCAAGCTCGCCGCGAAGGCCGAGGAGCTGCGCGGCGACCTGCACATCGTGATGCGCGTGTACTTCGAGAAGCCGCGCACCACGCTGGGCTGGAAGGGCCTGATCAACGACCCGGACCTCGACGGCACCTTCGCCGTGAACAAGGGCCTGCGGATCGCCCGGAAGCTCCTGCTCGACGTGTCGGCGCTCGGGCTGCCGGTGGGGTGTGAGTTCCTGGACCCGATCACGCCGCAGTTCATCGCGGACATCGTCACGTGGGGCTCGATCGGCGCGCGCACGGCGGCCAGCCAGGTGCACCGCCAGATGTGCAGCGCCCTGTCGATGCCGGTGGGCATCAAGAACTCCGTGGAGGGCGACATCCAGGTCGCGGTCGACGCCACCCGCGCGGCGGCCGCGTCGCACGTGTTCCCCGGCATCAACACCGACGGCCTCGCGGCACTGCTGACGACGTCCGGCAACCCCGACTGCCACGTGATCCTGCGCGGCAGCTCGAAGGGCCCGAACTACGACGCGGCGTCGGTCACCGAAACCCTCGGCCGCCTCGCGAAGTCGGGCCTGCCGGAACGCGTGATCATCGACGCGAGCCACGGCAACAGCAACAAGGACCACGTCCGCTCGCGCGAGGTCGTGCTCGAACTGGCCGACCGCATCGCCGCCGGTGAACGCGGCATCGTGGGCCTCATGATGGAGAGCTTCCTCACCGCGGGCCGCCAGGAGCTCGACCTCGGCCACGGTGGCGAACTCACCTACGGCCAGTCCATCACCGACGCGTGCCTCGACTGGGACACCACGGCGGACCTGCTGGACACGCTCGCGGGCTCGGTTCGCGCGCGGCGCTGAGCTTTCAGCAGCCGGGCTGCGTGTGCAGCCACGCTGACGCGGCCGCGATCACCTCGTCGGTGGTCGCGGTCGCGGGCAGGGGGTGCTCGGGCCGGATCGGGTGGTTGCCGTACACCCGCCCCGTCCGGTCCACGTCGCTCACCGACGTGACGAGCAACTCGGCGCCGTCGCTGAGGTGGAACACCTCGTTGCCGGTGGCGAAGCCCGCGGTGGGCTGGCCGAAGGTGGCGGCGCGGGTGAGGCCGCGGAACGCCACGAGGGTCGCTTCACCCGAGCTGGCGGTACGGGCGGAGGTGAGCACGGCGACGGGTGGCCGCGGACGGGTCAGCCGCAGCGGGTTGGCCTCGGCGGCTTCCGGCACGCCGTCGAGCAGGACCCGGCCGGCGCGCAAGCTCCAGGTGTTCGAGCCGTTGGGCCCCCGGAAGAAGCCCAGATCACCCTCGTCGAGCAGCGGCGCGACGACGGTGAGCATCGGGAACATGTCGCCGCCGCCGTTGTCGCGCAGGTCGACGATCCAGCCGCACGGACGGCTCGCGTCGGCCGACCGGACCGCGGCCTCCCCAGCGGCGACGTACCGGCGTTCGCCTGCCGGGTCCTGCGCGAACATCGGGACGGTCAGCACGGCCACGTCACCGATGGTCCGGGCGCTCGGCACCTCGATGGTCTGCGGCGGCGGGGGCGCGGCGAGCGCAGGGTCCCTCAGCATGGTGTGCCGGTTGCCCAGCGCGAAGATCGCGCCGCGGATCGCCGAGTACGTGCCTGCCGGCGCCGTCACCCCGGCGGCTCGGCGCAGGGCCTCGGCTTCGACGGCCGGCCAGTCGACGGAGTCCCGGTCGATCGAGTGCGCGCGAAGCAGGCCGAGGGCGTTGAACAGGTAGTCACGCGCTGGATCGGGGCTCGGTGCCGACGCGGCCGTGACCAGGCCCAGCACGAGGACCAGCACCACGAACCCGGCGAGGGTGCGACGCACCACCGACCCCTCCCCCAGTGACCGGCTCAGCGGCGGCGGAACGCCGCTTCGATGACTTCCCAGCGTTGCAGGTTGTGCTTCGCGTCCGCCAGTGCGTCGTGCTGATCGGTCGGGGCGGCGGGGAGCTTGGGTTTCCCCGCGTCCTCCCAGCGTTGGCGAAGGTCGCGCGTGAAGCGGGGCAGCTGGCGTGGCAGGGCGGGCATCGGGCCCCACAGCTGGGCCAGCGCGACGTGGTCGTAGGCCGCGAACCACGCCCACAGCTCGATGCCGCCCGGGGGCTTGCCGAAGAACTCGAGCAGGTCCGTGCGGATCTTCTCGCGGCCGCGCCACGCGGGGTCGGCGGGTGAGGGCAGCTTGGGCAGCACGTTGTCCCGCACCCACGGACCCGCCTTCGCGGGGTCGAAGTCGGTCGACACGGCGTAGAACTCGCGGCCGCGCTCGTCAACGACACCGATCGACACCAGGTCGATCGTCACGCCGTCCTCGATGAACTCGGTGTCGTAGAAAAAACGCACCGGTGAACTCTAGTCGGCTAGCCGACCTTGCTGTCCGGCACCCGGGCGGCGTCGCGCCCGGCCGGCTGGGCCGGCACCTTCGGGTCGGCTCCGGCGGCTTCCGCGGCCAGCAGTTCCTTGGCCTTCGCCGCGTAGATGTCCACGTACTCCTGGCCCGAGAGCTCCATGAGCGCGTACATGATCTCGTCGGTGATCGAGCGCTCGATGAACCGGTCGCCGGACAGGCCGTCGTAGCGGGAGAAGTCGAGCGGTGCCCCGAAGCGGATCTCGAGCCGCCGCGGCCACCACATCTTCGAGCCGATCGGGTTGACCTTGTCGGTGCCGACCATCGCGACCGGGACCACCAGGCCCTTGGATTCGAGCGCGATGCGGGCGACCCCGGTCTTGCCCTTGTACAGCCGGCCGTCGGGCGAGCGCGTGCCCTCCGGGTAGATCCCGAGCAGGTGGCCCTGCTTCACGAGCCGGATGGCCGTGTCGAGCGCGGCCTGCGCGGCGTTGCCGCCCGAGCGGTCGATCGGGAACTGGCCGACGCCGGTGAAGAACCACTTCTTGAGCAGGCCCTTGAAGCCCGGCTCGGTGAAGTACTCCGACTTGGCCGGGAACGTGACCTTGCGCTTCACGCGCAGCGGCATGAAGAACGAGTCGGCGACCGCCAGGTGGTTGCCGGCGAGGATGACGCCCCCCGTCTCCGGGATGTTTTCGGCACCGACCACCTTCGTCGGCCACAGGGTCTTCAGCAGGGGGCCGATGAACACGAACTTCATGAGCCAGTACAGCACCGCGCTCCAGTCCTTCCCGAGGCTCGACGTTCGAGTTCTCGGTGCTCAAGGGTACGAAATCCGGCCGTCCGCGCACAATGAGCGGTGAACGGCTACTGCGTGGCAGCGATCGATCTCACAGCGGTAGCAGGCGGTTCGGGGCACCGGAGGGGCCCCCACAAGACCACCCGACCGTGAGAGCATGGAAGACCTACACCGCTTCGATCGGAAGGGCGTTCGCCATGAGCGTGCTCGCCGGCGCGGAACCGTTCGCCCACACCGGTTCCTCCGGAGCCGGGTTCCTGCTGTGCCACGGCTTCACCGGCACGCCGGCCGGGCTGCGGGCGTGGGGCGACCACCTGGCCGGAGCCGGGTTCACCGTGCGCTGCCCGCTGCTGCCGGGCCACGGCACGCGCTGGCAGGACCTCAACCGGACCACTTGGCAGGATTGGTACGGCGCCGTCCGCGAAGAGCTGCTCGCGCTGTCGGCCGAATGCGACACCGTGTTCGTCGGCGGCCTTTCCATGGGCGGCACGCTCACGCTGCGCCTGGCCGAGGAGTTCGGCGACCGGATCGCCGGGATCGTGCTGGTCAACCCGTCCGTCACGCGGCTGAGCGCCGACGCGAAGCTGCTGCCGCTGCTGGCGCGAGTGGTCCCGTCGATCCCCGCGATCGCCAACGACATCGCCAAGCCCGGCGTGACCGAGCTGGCCTACCCGCGCACGCCGGTGCGCGCCGCCGCGAGCCTCGCGCGCCTGTGGAAGGTGGTGCGGGCCGACCTGGGGAAGGTGACGCAGCCGGTGCTGCTGCTCCATTCGCGCGTCGACCACGTGGTGGAGCCCGAGAACTCGCGGCTGGTGCTGGCCGGCATCGCCAGCCCGGACGTGACGGAGGTGGTGCTGGAGAACAGCTTCCACGTCGCGACGCAGGACAACGACGCGGAACTGATCTTCAGCCGCAGTGTCGAATTCGCCCGGGCGCTGCGGGCGGGACAGGTGGGTGCCGGATGACGCGGGGGAAAGGCACGGACGGGCCCGAGGACGTCGACGCGACGTTCGCCGAGATCGTCGCCGATCTGCGGGCCGAGGGCGTCGGCATGTTCCTCGAAGAGGACGTGCTCGAGCTCGGTGACTCCTCGCCTGGCACTCCCCCGGACACCACCCCGACGGCGACAGCGAAACCCGACAAACCGGCTGAAACTCCCGAGTCGGACTCGTGGCGCACCGGCGGGACCACGTGGGACACCACGATGTTCACCGACGACCCCGCGGAGGACGACGAGCACTTCGTGCCACCCGAGCCCCCGCCGCTGCCCCGCCCGCGCAAGGGCGCGTTCGTGGTGCTGCTGTTCTTCGTCGTCGGGTTGCTGCTGCTGATCGTGCCGAACCTGATCGGCGTCGGCCCGGCCCTGGCGACGCCGCTGGGGATCCTCTCGCTCGCCACCGCCATCGCGCTCCTGCTGCTGCGGGTGCGCCAGGGCCCGCCGCCGGGCGCCGACCCGACCAACGGCGCCCAGGTCTGACCGGGCGGGTATGCGGATCGACTTCAGCCCTTCGCGCCGGTCGACGATAGGCGCGGAGTGGGAGCTGGCCCTGGTCGACCGGCGCAGCGGCGAGCTCTCGTCCGTGGCGGAACGCATCCTCGAGGCCGTGCGGCCCGACGGCGCCGCCGAGCACCCCAAGATCAAGCAGGAGCTGCTGCTCAACACCATCGAGGTGATCAGCGGGGTCTGCACGACCGTCGCCGAGGTGAAGGCCGACCTGGCCGAATCGCTCGACGTGGTGCACAAGGTGATCGACCCGCTGGGTGTCGAGATCTTCTCGGCGGGCTCGCACCCGTTCTCCAACTGGTACCGGCAGAAGGTGACCGACAAGGAGCGGTACGCGAAGCTCATCGAGCGCACGCAGTGGTGGGGCCGGCAGATGCTGATCTACGGCGTCCACGTGCACGTCGGACTGGACCACCGCGACAAGGTGCTGCCGGTGCTCGACGCGCTGCTGAACTACGCGCCGCACCTCCAGGCGCTATCCGCGTCTTCGCCGTACTGGGGCGCGGAGGACACCGGGTACGCGTCGAACCGCGCGCTGATGTTCCAGCAGCTGCCGACGGCCGGGCTGCCGTTCCAGTTCCGCGAATGGGCGGAGCTCGAACGGTACGTGTCGGACATGTTCACGACCGGCGTGATCGACCACTTCTCGGAGATCCGCTGGGACATCCGGCCGGCGCCGCACTTCGGCACCGTCGAGATGCGCGTGTGCGACGCCGTGCCCACGCTCGAGGAGGTGGGCGCGATCGCCGCGCTGACGCAGTGCCTCGTCGAGAGCTTCAGCACGCGCCTCGACCACGGCGAGCACCTCCCGACACTGCCGCCGTGGCACGTTCAGGAGAACAAGTGGCGCGCCGCCCGCTACGGCACCGACGCGATCATCATCCTCGACGCGGCCGGCCGCGAGCGCCTGGTCACCGACGACCTCGCCGATCTGCTGGAGGAACTCGAACCCGTGGCCCGGCGGCTGGACTGCGTGCGCGAACTGCGCGACGTCGAGACGATCCTGGAGTACGGCCCGAGCTACCGGCGCCAGCGCGCGGTGGCGAAGCAGCACAACGGGTCGTTGAAGGCCGTCGTGGCCTCGCTCGTGGCGGAGATGCGGGACGGGATCGCGCGGAGCTGATCCGCCGGATCAGTGGTGCCCGAGCGCGGCCGAGACCTGCGCGGCCGCCCGGCCGACGACCGCGGTCAGGCCGCGCATGCGGGCGGCCGGCATGTACGGCCGCGTCGCCGACACGCTGACGGCCCCGGCGATCGCGCCGCCGGCGTCGCGGATCGGCGCGGCCACGCAGCGGATGCCCGGTTCGTTGTCCTCCAGGTCCATCGCCACCCCGGCTTCGGCGTACTCGCGCATGCGGGCCAGGAAGGCCTCGACGTCTTGGTCGTCGACTTGGCCGGCCGCCTCCGCCCGGAACAGCGACCGCCACTCCGGCGCCGAGTCCAGCAGCAGCGCCATGCCGACGCCGGTGCGGGTCAGCGGCATCCGGTGCCCGATCCGCGAGCGCATCTCCGCGCCGCGGGTGCCCGCCAGTTTGTCCAGGTACAGCACCGAATCGCCGTCGCGCACGGCCAGGTGCACCGTGTCGCGCAGCTGCGCGGAGAGCTCCTCCAGCACCGGCCGGGCCACCACCGGCAGCGGGTTGCCGTGCAACGCCTGGAAACCGAGCTCGATCAGCGTGGGGCCGAGCGTGTAGCCGTCGCGCCCGCTGCGCAGGTAGCCCTCGGCGACCAGCAGCTGCGCCAGCCGGTGCGCGGTGCTGCGGCCCAGGCCGGTCCGGTCCACGAGGGCGCGCAAGGTGGTCGCGCCGCCGGCGACGGCGCGGATCACCGCGAGCCCGCGGGCGAGCGTCTGCGTGCCAGGCGGTGGAGCGGTCACGCTGGGATCCTAGATATCGGGACGACGTTCGCATAATCGGGAGCGCGTCCGCACAGTGTCGCCTTGTGACGAAAACCGATCTTGGTCTGCCCGCGCGTGCCGCCGGCGGACGGTGCGCGCGATGACCCGGACCTCCCTCCCCCGCACGGGTCTCCCCCAGCCGTCCCGGTTCCGGGTGCTGATCGCGGTGCTGATGTTCATCACCGTGGTGATCAACTACCTGGACCGGTCGAACCTGTCGATCGCCGCGCCCGCCATCGCGGGTGAGCTCGACCTGACCAAGGCGCAGCAAGGACTCCTGCTGTCGGCGTTCGGCTGGACCTACGCCGCGGTGCAGCTGCCCGGCGGCTGGCTGGTCGACCGCGTGCCACCGCGGGTGCTGTACCCGGTGTGCCTGATCCTGTGGTCGCTGGCGACGGCCTTCATGGGCGTCTTCGGCGGGTTCGTGGCACTGATCGTGCTGCGGCTGCTGGTGGGCACCTTCGAAGCGCCGGCCTACCCGATCAACAGCAAGATCGCGACGGTGTGGTTCCCGGAGCGCGAACGCGCCACCGCGATCGGGTTCTACACGTCCGGCCAGTTCATCGGGCTCGCGCTGCTCACGCCGGTGCTGTCGTGGCTGCAGGCGGCCGTGTCCTGGCACTGGGTGTTCATCACGACCGGGCTGGTCGGCATCGTCTGGGCGGTGCTCTGGTACGCCCTGTACCGGTCACCGCGGGATTCGCGGGCCAACGACGCCGAGGTGGAGCTGATCCGCGCCGGCGGCGGCCTGGTCGACCTGACGCGGGAGCGGCGGCAACGGGCGCGCATCACGCGGGCCGACCTGGCGGCCGTGCTCGGCTCGCGGAAGCTGTGGGGCATCTACCTCGGGCAGTTCTGCCTGACCTCGACGCTGTGGTTCTTCCTGACCTGGTTCCCGACGTACCTCGTGGACTACCGGCACCTGGACTACCTCAAGTCCGGGTTCCTGGCGTCGTTGCCGTTCATCGCGGCCCTGATCGGGGTGCTGGCCGCCGGTGTCCTGTCGGACTTCCTCGTGCGCCGGGGCGCCTCGCTGGGCGCGGCGCGCAAGGGGCCGATCATCGCGGGGCTGCTGCTGTCCACGCTGATGGTGTGCGCGAGCTTCACCGATTCGACGGCGCTGGTGATCGTGTTCCTGTCGGTGGCGTTCTTCGGGAACGGGCTGGCTTCGATCACCTGGTCGCTGGTGTCGGCGCTGGCGCCGCGGCGGCTGCTCGGGCTCACGGGCGGGATGTTCAACTTCATCGGCAACCTGTCCTCGATCGCCACGCCGATCGTGATCGGCCTGGTCGTGACCGACGAGAGCTTCGCACCCGGGTTCGCCTACATGACCGTGATCACCGTGCTCGGCATCCTGTCCTACGTCTTCCTCGTCGGCCGGGTGAGCCGCGTGCCGGACCCCGAAGACTGAGCGGCTAGGCGTCGAGCTCCCGCAACAGCGCCCCCGGGCCCATGATCCCGGCGCCGAGGTCCGTGACGCGGGAGCGCAGCTCGCGGTCGGCGGTCACCACGACGACGTGGTCGCCCGGGCTCGCCTGGGCGGTGACCTCGACGATGTGGGAGTCGCCGTCGGCGGGGGCCGTGGCGATGTCCACGCCTTCGATCGGCTCGACGCCCCGGGCCTGGCCCTCGACGACGAGGACGATCCGCGGCCACCACTTCCACGTCGGCCCGGCGCCGGCCCCGGCCACGTCGTCGGCGAGCCCGCGCTCGGCCAGCTTCCCGAGCCGGTCGCGCAGCCGCTCGGCGGCGCCGCGCCGGTCGCGCCACCAGCCGTCGGGCCGCGAGCCCACGACGTTCGCGCCGTCGACGACCAGCACGAGCTCCCGGCCCAGCTGTTCGCGCAGGTGCGGCCACGACGCCGCGAAGTCCCGGTGCAGCGGCAGATCGGCGACGTCCCCGGGCGCGACCCACCGCAGCTCCGCGCTCTCCTGGTTCGCGACCCGCGCGTCGAGCGACCCGTCGGCCACGCCGAGCACCGTCGTGTACGCCCAGGTCTCGTGGTCGAGCACCGACGCCGAGAGCGCCCGGAACGCCGACCGCGGCACGTCCGCCTCTTCCCACGCCTCGCGCGCCGCCGCTTCGCGCACGGATTCGCCAGTCTCGATCGCGCCGCCGGGCAGCGCCCACGTGCTGCCGTTGTGCACCCACCAGGCGCGCCGCTGCAGCAGCACACCGCGCTCGGGATCGCACAGCAGCAGCCCGGCCGCGCCGTGCGCCCCCCAGTGCAGCCGCCCGCACGAACACCGCACGAAGCGGTTCGCGGTCATCGGCGTCACCCGACCAGCCTTCCACACAAAGCCCGCGCTCCGCAGCCTCCGCGTGGACGACGACCCGGCCGGCGCTCAGCCGGCGACTTCGGCCACGTCGGCCTTCGCCGCGTCGAGGGCCAGGGCGGCGGCGCCCACGATGGCCGTGTCGTCGCCGAGGTGGGCGGTGCGGATGCGGGCCAGCGGGCGGTGGCGGGCGCCGGTGATGGCGCCCGCGTAGTGTTCGCGGGCTTCGTCGAGGAACAGCGGCGCGGATTCGGACACGCCGCCGCCGATGACGATGATCTCGGGGTCGAAGACGTCGGCCACCAGGGCCAGGCCCTCTCCCAGCCACTTGGCCAGCTCGGCCATCGCGCGCAACGCGATGGGGTCGCCGTCGCGGGCGGCGCCGGCGACGCGGCGGCCGGTCACCGAGCCCGGGTCACCCGCGAGCTCGCGGGAGAGCACCGTCGAGCGGCCCGGGTAACGGGCCAGCAGCTCCACCGCGGTGGCGGCCAGCGCCGTCCCGCTGCAGTAGCGCTCCCAGCAGCCGTACTTCCCGCACGGGCACGCGCGCCCGCCCGGCACCACCGTCAGGTGACCCAGCTCCGGGGCGACGCCGTACGCGCCGCGGTAGATCTCGCCGTCGAGCAGCAGGCCGGCACCGATACCGGTGCCCAGTGCGACCAGCGCGGCCACCTGCGCGCCCCGGGCGGCGCCGAAGCGGTGCTCGCCGACAACGGCCGAGTTCACGTCGTGCTCCAGCGTCACCGGCAGGCCCACGCGCTTTTCGATGCGGTCGGCCACGGGCGCGTCGCGCCACGCGAGGTGCGGCGCGAACATCACCGAGCGCCGGTCGCGCGCCACGAACCCGGCCACGGCCAGGCCCACGGCCGCCACGTCGTGGCGGTTGCGCAGGTCCTCGACGACGCCGGCGATGGCGTCCTCGAGAGCGTTCTCCTCACTCGGTGTCCCGACACGGGCGGTGTCCAGGAGCGATCCCCGCTCGTCCACCACCCCGGCGCGCACGCTCGTGCCGCCGACGTCCACCCCGATCGTCAGCACTCAGTTCTCCTGCTCCGGCCGCCAGTCTTCCCGCTTGCGCACGGTGATGCGCTGCACGCGCGCACCCACCGGCTCGTCCGCCGGAGCCGGGGGGCGGGGCTCGGGCCGGAAACCCGGCATGTGCACACCCGCGTCCGGCTCCCAGCGATCCGCGAGCACCGCCCGCAGCAACGCCACGAGCTGCGCCGCCTGCTCGAGCAGCCGGGCGGCGAACTCCGGCCGCTCCCCTCGCACGACGGCGACGATCGCACACAGCGGACACCACCCGCACGCGGAGGTCTCCCCGTCCCGGGGCGGTTCGTCGCGGTCCTGACCGTGCCCGGCGGCGACCACGCCCTCCAGCCACGGCGCGGCGCGCTCCACGACCATCTCGACCAGGAGCCGGATCTCCTCGGCCAGCCGCAGGCCCTCGGCGGCGTGTCCCGGCTCGTCCTGTTCGCTCACGCGCCGCCCCGGTTCCCGGCCAGGCTGATCACCAGGCCGCCTCCGTCGGATTCCGCGCCGGTGATCCGGCACGGCCGCAGCGTCTCCGGCAGGGCGATCAGCCGCCGGAAGCCGTCCACGGTGATCGCCAGGTCGTCGTCGACGCGGGCGAGGTCCACGTCGGCCTCCCGCTGCAGCGGGATCGCGACGCGCAGCTGGAACCCGTCTCCCGCCGGCGTCACCTGCAGCAGCGGGGTGACGGGTTTTCCGTTGCCGGACAGGGGATCCCGCGTGCCGTAGAGCTCACGGGCCAGCTCGGCGAGCGCGCCCGCGCCCACCGGTTCGCTCGCCCGGTGCTCGACGCGCGCGAGCTCACCCGGCCCGAACCCGGCGCCGGCGAGTTCGGCCAGCACCGCGTCCTGCTGCGCGCGCCGCGTGCGCAGCCACGTGGCCGCGGACCCGCGCCAGAACCCCGGCGCGGGCATCAGGCGGTTGGCGATCAGCCCGTCGACGGCGATGCCCCGCAGCGCCAGCGACGTCAACGTCCGGCGCGCCTCGGCGACCACGACCCGCTCGGGCGTGAGCACGAGCCGGACCGTCGTCACGGTCGGATCGGTCAGCAACTCGCGCAGCGCGTCCAGGTGCGCGCCGAGCCGCCGCACCGAACTCGCGACGCGGCCGCGCCGGCCGTGCGCGCGGGCCAGGTAGCCGGCCACGGCCTCGGGCAGCGCGAGCAGCCGCAGCGTTTCGGCGGTCGGGCCGCAGTCGACCACCACGGTGTCCCACGGCCCCTGCCCGGCCAGCCGGCGCACTTCGCCGAGGGCCAGCAGCTCGTCGACGCCCGGCAGCACGGTCAGCTCCTCGGCGTCCAGCGTGTCGAGCCCGGCGCCGGTGAGGACGCTCCGCAGCTGGTCACGCAGGCCGTGCCACGTCCGGTCGGCCAGCGCGCGCGAATCGACCTGCGCCGCCCACAGCCCCGCCGGCGAGCCGTCGCCCCGCACGTCCACTTCGGACGGCTCCGACCCCAGCGGCGCGGCGAACGCGTCGCCGAGGGAGTGGGCGGGGTCGGTGGAAACCACGAGCGTCTTCCTGCCGCGGCCGGCCAGCGCGGTGGCGGTGGCCGCGGCGAGCGTGGTCTTCCCGACACCCCCCTTGCCGGTGAACAGCAGGATCCGCATGTCGCCCTCTAGCCTTCGGCCCGTCGCTTCAGTTCCTTGAGCGCCGTGTCCATCACCATCTTCTCGGCCTTGCGCCGCAGCAGGCCGATCATCGGCAGCGCCAGCTCCACCGAGAGCGTGTAAGTGACCTTCGTGCGCCCCTCGCCGAGCTGCTCCAGCGCGTAACGGCCGTTCTGCGCCTTCTGCATCTGGCCCTTGACCAGGTGCCAGCTCACGCCGAGCCCGGAGGCGTCCCAGTCGTACTCGAGGGTGTAGACGTCCTTGATCGGCCCGGCGTCCAGGGTCAGCTTCACCTGTTTGGCCCGCCCGGCGTCGTCGGTGCCCAGCACCTCGACCTCCTGGACGGCCTTCGCCCACTCGGGGTACGCGGGGAAGTCGGCGATCACCGACATCACCCGGCGGGGCTCGGCGTCGACCTCGATGGACTGCGTGGACTGCTCGGCCATGAACGAAGCGTAGCCGGACTACGTCGTCACCAGCGCAGCACGTAGGGCTGCCCGGTCTCCTTGAAGTGACCGACGTTACGGCACTCGGTGTAGCCGACGCGGCGGCGGGCGGCCAGCGGCTGGTGCACGTGGCCGAACACCGACCAGCGCGGGCGCTGCTCGCGGACGAGCTCCAGCAGGGCCTGCGAGCCCAGTTCGGCGCGTCGCGCGACCACGTCGTAGGTCAGCTCCGGCAGGGCCGGCGGGATGTGCGTGCAGAGCACGTCGACGCCGGACAGCTTCGCCACCGACGCGTCGAAGTCCTCACGAGCCCGCAGGTAGGGGCGCCAGGCGGCGCCCTTGCGCGGGCGCGGCACCACCCCCTCGGGCAGCACCGCGCCACCGACGAAGCCGAAGCGCAGGCCGCCGATGGTGGTGACCTCGCCGTCGAGCACCTGCACGCCGTCGCCGGCGAATTCGGGCCACAGCACGGGCGAGTCGACGTTGCCGGGCGTGGCGTACGTGGGTGCCGTCATCGAGGCGAACAGCGTGGCGTACTGCTCGCGCACCGCCTCGTCGACGGCCGCGGCCGGGTCGTCGAGCGTGGCCCACAGCGTGCGCGAGTAGGCGACCGTCTCGTCGCGGGTGCCCTCGCGGCGCAGGCGCGCAAACTGCGCCACCTTCTCCGCGCCGAACAGGGCGCCCATGATGCCCTTGTCGTGCTCGCGGTAGTCGACGAAGTCCAGCAGGTCACCGAGCACGACGAGCGCGTCGGCCCCCTCCCCCGCCCGCTTCAGCGCGTCGGCGTTGCCGTGCACGTCCGAAACGACGTGAACCCGCACAAGACCCTCCTAGTCAGTCCTCGGTCCGCGGTGGGAGCCCGGGCGCTCGCCCGTCCTCGAGGACGTCCTTCAGCCCCAGTGCGAGGTCCTTCGCGGCGCGGGCCCGCCGGTCCTGCTCCCGGCGCAGCTCACGCCACGTCAGCTGCCGCGGCGCACCACCGGGGCCGGCGGGCGTCGCGCGCAGGAAGTAGTGCAGCACGGTGCCGTCGAGCACGGGTTCCAGCCAGATCTCCATCGTACCGACGAGCGCGCCGGTGACGGTCCAGCGCAGACCCTTGTCACCACGGTCGGTGTAGACCTCCAGCACGAGATCGGGCCAGTAGCGCCGCCACGACGCCGGGTCGGCGAACGCCGCGGCCAGCGTGCTGGGCGGCACCACGATGAAGGTCTCGTCCACAAGATCGAGAGCGGGCGGTCCGGGGTTCACCGGCGCAGAATGTCACGACCTCGTCCGGTGGGGCGCCGCGGCGTGGTCTTAAGGTCTACGGCAAGCTAAGTTGACCGGCGGGTAACCCCGCACGCGTCGAACACGGAGGTCCACGTGCGCGAATACAGCGCCCCCGCCGGGAAGCCGGTGACCGACGACGAGAACCTGGCCGACGTCGTCTGGGCGAACGCCGAGCGGTTCTCCGACGTCGTGAGCTTCCGCAGGCAGGTCGACGGCACCTGGCTGGACGTGACGGCCAAGGACTTCGCCGACCAGGTCGCGGCCGTCGCGAAGGGCCTGATCGCCGCCGGCGTCGGCCACGGCGACCGGGTCGCGCTGATGTCCAAGACCCGGTACGAGTGGACCCTGATCGACTTCGCGATCTGGGCCGCCGGAGCCGTCACCGTCCCGATCTACGAGACGTCCTCCCCCGAGCAGGTGCACTGGATCCTGTCCGATTCGGCCGCCAAGGCCGTGCTGGTCGAAACCGATGCGCACCGCGGTTCCGTCGACGAAATCCGCAACCGCCTCACCGCGCTGCAGCGCACCTGGCAGATCGAGGGCGCCGCGCCCGCCGTCGACGAGCTCACCGCGCTGGGCGCCGAGATCACCGACGAGCAGCTGCACGCGCGCCGCCGCGAAGTCACCGCGGGTGAGCTCGCCACGATCGTCTACACGTCGGGCACCACCGGCCGGCCGAAGGGCGTGGAGCTGACGCACCGCAACCTGCTGGCCGAGATCCGCGCCGACATCGAGGCGTTCCCCGAGCTCATGGAGCAGGGCAACTCGCTGCTGTGCTTCCTGCCGCTCGCGCACATCCTCGCCCGCGCGATCGCCGTGACCGCGCTGTCGGCCCGCGTGACGCTGGGCCACACGCCGGACGTGAAGAACCTGGTGGCCGACCTCGGCACGTTCCGGCCGACGTTCGTGGTCGCCGTGCCGCGCGTGTTCGAGAAGGTCTACAACTCGGCCAAGCAGAAGGCCCACGGCGACGGCAAGGGCAAGATCTTCGACGCGGCCGAGGCCGTGGCGGTCGAGTACAGCCAGGCGCAGGACAACGGCGGCGCCTCCTTCGGGCTGCGCGCGAAGCACCTGGTGTTCGACAAGCTCGTGTACAGCAAGCTGCGCGCGGCGCTCGGCGGGCGCTGCGTCGCCGCGGTGTCCGGCGGCGCCCCGCTCGGCGCGCGCCTGGCCCACTTCTTCCGCGGCATCGGCGTGCCGGTGTTCGAGGGCTACGGCCTCACCGAGACCTCGGCGGCGGCGAACGTGAACACCAAGACGGCGTTCCGCGTGGGCACCGTCGGCAAGCCCGTGGCGGGCACCTCGGTGCGCATCGCCGACGACGGCGAGATCCTCCTCAAGGGCGACGTCGTGTTCGGCGCGTACTACAACAACCCCGCCGCGACCGCCGAAGCCCTCACCGACGGCTGGTTCCACACCGGCGACCTGGGCGAGCTCGACTCCGACGGCTTCCTCAAGATCACCGGCCGCAAGAAGGAGATCATCGTGACGGCGGGCGGCAAGAACGTCGCCCCGTCCGGCCTCGAGGACACCATCAAGGCCTCGCCGCTCATCAGCCAGGCCATGGTCGTCGGCGACCAGCGCCCGTTCATCGCCGCGCTCGTCACCATCGACGAGGAGTTCTTCCCCGCCTGGAAGACCCAGCACGGCAAACCGGCGCAGGCCACGGTCTCCGACCTCGCCGCCGACCAGGACCTGCTGCGCGACATACAGACCGCCGTCGACGAGGCCAACAAGCAGGTCTCCCACGCCGAGGCGATCAAGAAGTTCACCGTGCTGGCGAAGGACTTCACCGAGGCGAGCGGCGAGATCACGCCGAGCCTGAAGCTCAAGCGCAACGTGGTGAACAGGAACTACGCGTCCGACATCGAGGCGCTGTACAGGCGCTGAGCCGGCGACGCGAAAAACGCGGCCCCTCCGTGCTTCGGGGAGGGGCCGCGTTTTCGTCGCGCCGTCAGGTTCGCGGGACGAAGCGGCGGATTTCGGCCCCTCGGGCGGCGAACCACTGCTCGAGCTCAGGCCCGTCCACCGACGTGCGCTCGCCGCGCAGGACGATCCGGATCGGGCCGACGACGGTGCCGGTGAACCCGGTGACGTCCGCGCCGTCGAACACGCTGTCCCGCAGGACCAGCTTGTCGGCCGTGACGCTGCCCAGCTGGGCGCCGTCGAAGCGGGTGTCGTAGAAGGCCGCGTCGGCCAGTACCGCGCCCGAGAGGTCGGCACCGGACAGGTCGGCGCCGAAGAACTCGCACCCCCGTAGCACCGCGCCGCGCAGGGTCGCCTCGCGCAGCACCGTGCCCTCGCCCTCCGCGTCGGTCAGGTCCGCCCCGGTCAGATCCGCGCCGGTGAAGTCCGAGCGGTCGAGGTGCGTGTGCCCGAGCCGCGCGTCGCGCAGCACCGTGGCGCGGAAGGCCGAGTGGACGAGCCAGAACCCGCGGACGTCGAGTCCGGGCAGCTCCGCGTTCGAGAAGTCGAGATCGGACCCCACGCCGCGTTCCCCCTCGGGGGTCGCGAGCCACTCCCGCAGCTGCGCCGCCGCGCGTTCGTCGGCCGGCCAGCTGCGTGGCGCCCACCCCTCACGGGTAGAAGATGACCTTGCCATTCCACCCCTTCTCGTTGACGATCCGGTTCATGCTGTCGATGGCCTGCTGATTGGCGTTGCGCGTGTCGACGATGACGTTGCGGCCGCTGGTGTTGATCTGCTTGTCCAGTGTCTTCTCGAACTTCGCGTCGTTGTACCCGTCCTTGAACTCCGCGCCCTCCGGGTGCTTCGAACCGGGCGGCCAGTCGGAGTGCATGGACTTCACGTCCCAGCTCTGCCCCTTGCCGTCGATGAGGTCGCCGCCGCCCAGCCCGCTCGGACGGCTGACGCCGTCGGCGAACGGGCCCACGCCCTGCTTGTTCAGGTCGAGCCCGATGTGCGCCTCGTCGATCTGGGTCTTGTCCGGCGCGGCGTCGCCGTGGTCGGGGTCCTTCAGCAGCTCTTCGTACTGCTCCTTGTTGTCCTTGGCCTGCTGGTCCCAGTGGGAGTCGAGCTTGGCGGTCTCGTCCGGCGTCAGCTGCGGGCGGGCCTTGCCGAAGTCGGCGTCGGGCCGGTCGAGGACGTCGTTCGGGTGCTCGGCGTGGTGGGCCTGGCCCCCGTAGTCGATCTTCGGGCCGTCGCCGAAGAGGTCGTCGTCGCTGCCGCCCATGCCGAAGAAGCCGTCGTCGTCACCGCCGAACCACGGGTTCTCTTCTTCCTCGTGGCCTGGGCCGTGCTCGCTCTGGTGGTCCGAATCGGGTCCGCCCTCGTGGTCCGAGTCGTGGTCGCTCTTGCCATCCGAGGCTGGATCGTGGTCGGAACCGTGATCGCTCTTGCCGTCCGACGCCGGGTCGTTGTCGTGGCCGTCCTGGCTTTCCGGGGCGTCGTCCGACTTCCCGGCGGGCCCGGGTTCACTTCCGCCCGGTTTCGTGTCCGGCGGTGGTGAGGACGGGCGGCTCGGCGCGGGCGGGTTGGTGTCCTGCACGTGGCCCGCGTCGCCACCGCCGGTTTGGGCAGGACGGTTCGGGGGTGGGACCTCGTCGTCGGTCGCCGGGTTGTTCTTGCTCATGCAGCTGCCGAGGCCGAGCGGGTCGGCGTCGAACAGCGGGTTGGGCACGTAGGTGACCGGGTTCGGGGCCGGGACGAGGCCGAGCGGGTCCTGGCTGAGGTAGCGGCCGGTGCCCGGGTCGTAGTAGCGGTAGACGTTGTAGTGCAGCCCGGTCTCGTCGTCGGCGTACTGGCCGGGGAAGCGCAGCGGGGTGGCCCCGCCGGCGCGGTCCGGGCGGGTGCGGCCCCACAGCGACGCGTTCGCGTGCCAGGCCACAGCCCCGTCCGCGGCTACCAGGTCCACGGGCGTGCCGACCTGGTCGGTGACGAACGAGAAGAACCGCACGGCGGTGCCGAGCTGCTCGGTCTGCGTCACCGGCCGCACGGTGCCGGGCACGTGGTCCCACGTCAGCGCGAGCCGCTGGCCGTCGCGGGTGCGCTGCAGCTGCTCGACCAGCAGCTGGCCGCTCCACACGAACAGGGTCTCCTCCGCCGGCTCGGCCGCGCCGGGCAGCCAGAACTGCTTCGCGACGCGCCGGCCGAGCGGGTCGTAGCGGTAGCGCCATTCGCCGCCCTCCGGCGTCCCCACGGCGACCAGCCGGTCGCGGGCGTCCCAGCGGTACGTCCACGTGCGGACGCCGGCGGCGGCCGGTTCGTGGCGCGCGATGACCCGGCCCTGCGCGTCGTGTGCGTAGCGGACCGCGCCCGCCGCGGACAGGCGGTTGCCGGTGTAGCCGCGCGGGCCCGCGTCGGGTTCGGCGAGGGGGCCGCGCGAGTGCAGGATGTTGCCCGACGCGTCGTAGGCGTAGGTCTCCTCGCCCTCACGCCGCGCGACGCCGGTGACCCGGCCCGCCGGGTCGAGGCGGTAGCGCGTCGGGCCCGACAGTGCGTCGTCGACGCCGGCGAGCCGGCCGTCGGGCTGGTAGGTGTACGCGCGCCGTTGCACGACGCCCGCCGGGGCCGTCACGGTCTGGCCGACCAGCCGGTGTTCGGCGTCGAACGCCTGCGCCAGCACCACTGCGCCGCCGACCGCGCGCTCGACCTCCCGGCCCGCCGCGTCGTAGCGGAACACCACCTCGTGCGCGGCCGCCGACAGCGTCACCGGCAGGCCGGCCTCGTCGAAGGCCCACGCGCTGACCGCGCCGGACGGCGTGGTGCGACGGGTCCCCTGCTCGTCGTGGACGTAGGTGACCGCTCGCCCGTCCACGGACTCGCGGATCACCTGGCCGTGCTCGTCGCGCTCGACCTCCAGCACGCAGCCGTCCTCGGTGGCGCGCACGAGGAACCCGACCGGGTCGTAGGCGTAGGTCGTCGTTCCGGTGGCGGTGCGACGTTCGGCGACGTTGCCGAGCGCGTCGTAGGCGTAGGTGCTGACCGAGCCGAGGCCGTCGACCGACTCCACGAGCCGGCCCGCCGCGTCGTAGGCGAACCGCAGCACGCGCCCGTCGAAGTCGGTCTCCGAGGTCACGCGGCCGGCGGCGTCGTAGGTGTAGCTCCACGACAGCCCCGCCGGGTTGGTGATCCGGATCAGCCGCAGCTCGGTGTCGTACTCGTAGGACGTCCGGGCGCCGGTGGCGTCGATCTTGACCACCGGGAGGTCGAACGGGCCGTACTCGAACCGCACCCCGCTGTGCTCCACGACGTTGCCTTCGGCGTCGTAGCGCCAGTCCTCGCGCCGCCCGGCCGGGCCGACCCGGCTGGCCGGCAGACCCTCCACGGTCCAGCCGAGCCGGGTGCGCCCGCCCGCCGCGTCGGTGACGATCCGCGGGCGGCCGAACTGGTCGCGCTCCACGGGGTCGTCAGTGGGAACGACGGGAGCGCCGGCGGACAGCTGGTCGTCGCGCGCGAACGCGGTCGCGGTGCCGGCCTGTGCGGTGTAGAGGTCGGGCGCCGTGCCCGGCGGGTACCCGCGCCGCCACGTCCGCCCGGCGCTCGCGACGGTGACGGTCAGCGTGCCGTCGGGATCGGCAGCCACCTCGGCCCGGCTGCCGTCCGGCCGGATCACGGCGGTCAGCAGGCCCTCTTCGGTGTACTCGTAGACCGTCGTGCCGCCGAGCGCGTCCGTGCGCGACCGCAGCCGGTCGTAGCGGTCCCAAGTGGACACCACGGTGGCGCCGAGCGGCCCGGTTTCACGCACGACCTGTGCGGCTTCGTTGAGCTGGAACTCCGTGGTGTGGCCCAGCGAGTCGGTGAACCGCGTGATCCGGCGTTCGCGGTCGTAGTCGAACTTGCCGTCGAAGAAGCCGCGGTCGCCGACCGTGCGCACGCAGCGGCCTTCGGCGTCGTAGACGTAGCGGTACCAGGTGCCGTTGCGGTCCTGCCACCCGGTGAGGCGGCCGTCGGCGTCGTAGTCGAACTGCTCCGCCAGGCCGGAGGAGTTGATCACGCGGGTGAGCCGGCCCAGTTCGTCGTAGCCGAACGTGCGCACGAGCACCGGGGCCTGGCCTTCGCCGAGGACGCGGATCGCCGTCACGCGGCCGGCGGCGTTGTCCAGCTCCACCCGGTAGCCCGCGGAGTGCGTGAGCAGCCGCGGCGCGCCGAACTCGTCGTACTCGACGGAAACCTGTGTGCCGTCCGCGTCGACCGCCGCCAGCAGCGGGAGGGTTTCCCCGCCGCGGCCGGGCAGGCGACCGAAGCGCAGTTCCGTGCCGCGCACCGGGTCGGTGAGCGTGTAGCCGCCTTCGGGCAGCGCAGTCAGCGGGTGGCGCGGTCCCTCGACCGGCAGCACCGGGCCGCCCGTGGCGACCCGCGGGTAGACCAGGATCGTGCCATCGGGCGAGAAGTAGCAGATGTCGTCCGCGTCGACCTCGAGCCGCTGGTCCACCGTCGAGGTCCAGCTCGGGCCGAACCACCGGCCCGCCCGGTACGACGAGAGGTGCAGGCGCTCGAGCACGAGCGGGCTCGGCAGCTCGAGGTCGGTCTGCGCGAGCACGACGGTGCCGCGCGCGATGTCCACCGGGTCGGACTTGCAGACCAGGTCGTCCTTGCCGACCGCCGTGTCGCGCGGGTTGTCCGGTTTGCCCGAGGAAGGTGTGGTCGACTCCGGCGATCCCTTCGGCGTGCCGCCGGGTGGCGGCGAACCGGCCGAGGACGACGGCGGCGGTTCGGGGTCGGTCTTGGGCGGCGGAGGCGGATCGCTCTTCGGGGGCGGCGGGGTGTCGCCGCCGTGGCTGCCGCCGCCGCCACCGGCGCTGGAGGCGTGAGTGGAGTCGTCGCCCTTCGGCGGGGGCGGCGGGTCGCTCTTCGGCGGCGGCGGGGGGTCACCCGCGCTGGACGAGTGCGTCGAGTCGTCACCACCGGACTTCGCCGGCGGCGGCGCACCGTCACCCCCACCCTTCGGCGTGCCACCACCACTGCCCGCGGGCTTGGGCGGACCCTTCGGCATCGGGCCCACGTCGCCACCCTTACCCGCCGTCGA
>NZ_JBITBT010000023.1:0-153252 GCF_044452505.1 Amycolatopsis sp. NPDC051903
CTTGCTCTCAAAGGAAACCCCGACGAGGGGGTTTCACTACATAAGCTCTACTGGCTTAGTTCACTAGCACACTGTTGAGTTCTCAAGCAACACACCGCAACCCAGCCCACCCAGCAGGCAAACCAGATCACCGCGTTGTTTCAAGCTGTTGGTCGAGCATGCCGAGACCTACAAGGTTAGTCGTAGGGATTCGGCGGCCGCTCGTGGGCCGACGCTGAACATTACCTGGTCCGTTTCGCGGTGTCAACCCGCTCGGCCCTGGCGCCCTGGTCCCTTGGGGCTTTCGGCCCCGCCGGCCCGGTGTTCCTGGCGACGAAGAGAAGATTACATGCCCCGCAACGGCCCGAAAACAGGGGGGTCAATTAACGACATCTCCGCAGGTCAGGGGCCACATTGGGAGCTCCGGACCCGGTGTCGGCGCCGAGGACCGAGGAAGACCGCGGCGGAGGGCCCGGCCCGAGGACGGATCCGGAGGCCCCTCTAACGCGGGACGACGGATTCGGCGGCGCCCGGGCGCCGCCGGCGCGGAAGTAGCCGCGAGTGCACGGCCGGTCGGCGGACCGGGTGAGCGGCGGTTCGAGCGCCTGGCACGGTCACGCGCGGCCGGCCGGAAGCCAGTCGCCACCCGCTGAAGGGCGGAGACGAAGAAGTCCCGGCGCCGAACACCGGCACCGGGACCACCCGAAGCAAAACAGCAGGTCAGAAGCAAGAACCGTCAGAGGACCGGCAGGAGGGTACGCAGCTCGTACGGCGTCACCGCACTGCGGTAGTTGTCCCACTCCCGGTGCTTGTTGCGGAGGAAGAAGTCGTACACGTGCTCGCCGAGCGCGTCGGGCAGGAGCTCGGAGCGTTCCATCTCCGCGAGGGCCTCGCCGAGGTTCTGGGGCAGCTGGGCGTAGCCCGCTGCCCGGCGCTCGGACTCCGAGAGCTGCCAGATGTTGTCTTCAGCGGGCGGCGGGAGCTCATAACCCTTTTCGATGCCCTTGAGGCCCGCGGCGAGGATCACGGAGTACGCCAGGTACGGGTTGCACGCGGAGTCCAGGGTGCGGATCTCCACGCGCCGCGAGGACGCCTTGCCCGGCGAGTACATGGGCACGCGCACCAGAGCCGACCGGTTGGCCCGGCCCCACGAGACCGTCGTCGGGGCTTCGCTGCCGCTGATCAGCCGCTTGTAGGAGTTCACCCACTGGTTGGTGACGGCGGAGATCTCCTTGGCGTGGTGCAGCAGGCCGGCGACGAAGGCCTTGCCCGTCGCGGAGAGCTCGTACGGGTCCTCCGCGTCGTAGAACGCGTTGCGGTCGCCCTCGAAGAGGCTCACGTGGGTGTGCATGCCCGAGCCCGGCTGGTCCGTGAAGGGCTTCGGCATGAAGGTCGCGCGGACGCCCTGCGTCAGGGCGACCTCCTTGACGACGTAGCGGAAGGTCATCACGTTGTCGGCCATCGTCAGGGCGTCGGCGTAGCGCAGGTCGATCTCCTGCTGGCCCGGGGCGCCCTCGTGGTGGCTGAACTCGACGGAGATCCCCATCGCCTCGAGCGTCTCGATGGCGTGGCGGCGGAAGTGGGTCGCCGTGGCGTGGCTGGCCTGGTCGAAGTAGCCGCCGTTGTCGGCCGGTTCGGGCTCGCTGCCGTCGTCGGGCAGCGTGGCCAGGAGGAAGAACTCGATCTCCGGGTGCACGTAGCACGTGAAGCCCGCTTCACCGGCCTTCGACAGCTGGCGGCGCAGCACGTGGCGCGGATCGGCCCAGGACGGTGAGCCGTCGGGCATCGCGATGTCGCAGAACATGCGCGCGGAGTACGGGCCGCCTTCCGGGGTCTCCCACGGCAGTACCTGGAACGTCGACGGGTCGGGTTTGGCGACCATGTCCGACTCGTACACGCGGGCGAAGCCCTCGATGGCCGAGCCGTCGAACCCGATCCCCTCGCTGAACGCCCCCTCCAGCTCGGCGGGCGCGACCGCGACCGACTTGAGGAACCCCAGCACATCGGTGAACCACAGACGGACGAAACGGATGTCGCGCTCTTCCAACGTGCGGAGCACGAATTCCTGCTGCCGATCCATGGCCGCACCCTAACGAGAGCGTGTTAACGGCGTGTTTCACGACGCGCCGGAACTGTCCACAATGCGCAAACTCACCTCACGCCACGAAAGTGAGCTCACGTCCCCCGGATCGGGTGATCGACACCGACGCGATCGCGGCGATCACCGCGAGGCCTGCGGCGACGTACCAGGCCAGCGCGTAGTCACCCAGCTGATCGCGCACGGCGCCCGCCGCCGAGGCCGCGAACGCGGCGCCGAGCTGGTGGAACGCGAAGACCCAGCCGAACACGATCGGGCCCGCTTCGCCGAAGGACCGGATGCAGAGCGCGACCGTCGGCGGGACCGTGGCGACCCAGTCGAGCCCGTAGAAGAGGATGAACGCCCACATGCTCGGCTGCACCGAATCGGTGAACAGCTGCGGCAGCAGCGCGAGCGAGAGGCCCCGCAGCGCGTAGTAGACGCCGAGCAGGATGCGCGGGTCGACGCGGTCGGTGAGCCAGCCCGACACGATGGTCCCCACCACGTCGAAGACGCCGACCAGGGCGAGCAGGTTCGCCGCGGTGGTCTGCGGCATGCCGTGATCGTGCGCGGCCGGCACGAAGTGCGTGCCGACCAGGCCGTTGGTCGTGGCGCCGCAGATCGCGAAGCCGATCGCCAGCAACCAGAACGACCGCGACCGCATGGCCTGGAACAGCACCGTCAGCGCCCGCCGCGCCGACCCGCCGCGCGCCGCCGGCTTCACGACCTCCGTGCCTTCCGGCGCGCCGTACGCGACGGTGCCGAGGTCAGCCGGGTGATCGCGCACCACCAGCAGCACGACGGGGATCACGGCGAGCGCCGCGATCGCGATGACCAGCGACGCCGTGCGCCACCCGTTGCCCACGGCCAGCGCAGCGACGATCGGCAGGAACACCAGCTGGCCCGTCGACCCCGCCGCGGTCAGCACCCCCGTCACGGCGCCACGGTGGCGGACGAACCAGCGCGTGGTGACGGTCGCGGCGAAGCTCATCGCCATCGAGCCCGTGCCCGCGCCGACGAGCACGCCCCAGCACAGGATCAGCTCCCAGCTCGTGCTCATGAACACCGTGCCGCCCGCGCCGAGCGCGACGACGAACAGCGCCGTCGCGGACACGCGGCGGATGCCGAAGCGCTCCATCAGCGCGGCCGCGAACGGCGCGAACAGCCCGTAGAGCACGAGGTTCACCGACACCGCCGAGCCGATGGTCGCGCGTGACCAGCCGAACTCCTCGTGCAACGGGTCGATCAGCACGCTCGGCGCGGCGCGGAAGCCGGCGGCGGCCAGCAGGGCGATGAACGCGGCGGCGGCCACGTACCAAGCTCGGTGGACGCGGGGTGCGGTGCGGGTCTGGACGGTCACGAGCAGACAGTCTGCGGGGTCCCCGCACGCCCCGAAAGTGGCCTGAAGGACAGCATCCGAAAGGATCGGGCCACGGGTACGCTCACCGCCATGCGCTGCCGACGCTTCCTGCCGGTGCTGCTGCTGCTCGGGCTCGTCGGCGGGTGCACAGCGCCCTCGCTGCCCTCGGCCGACGACCTGCTGGGCGCGGCCGAGACGAACTTCGCCGGCGTCCGCGGCGCCCACTTCTCCGTGGTCGTGAACGGCGTGCTGCCCGGCCTGCCCCTGAGCTCGGCCGAAGGCGACGCGACGCTCGACGACGGCGGCCGCGCGGCGGGCAACGCCGAGCTGGCCGGGCCCACGAGCGACCGCAAGTTCTCCTTCACCGTCGACGGCACGCACGCGACCACGCACGACACCACGGGCAAGTCCTGGTCGGGCCCGGCGACGTTCACCGTGTCGCGCTTCCTCGGGCCGGACGGCGGGCTCGCGAAGCTGCTGAGCTCGCTGCAGCACCCGCAGACGGAGACGCAGGAGCCCGTGCACGGCGTCGACATGTACCGCGTCGGCGCGACCGTGCCCGCGGAGGTGGCGACGGGACTGGTGCCAAAGATTCACTCGGACGTGAACGTGAAGGTGTGGGTCACCACCGCCGAGCCGCGGCGGTTCGCGCGGCTCTGGCTCCAGGTGCCGCCGCCGACGGAGAAGGACAGCCCGGTGATGTACGAGCTCGAGCTCTCGAAGGAGAACCAGCCCGTGCCCGCTCCCCTGACGTAGCTAGCTACCCGCGCACCGGGTCCCGTCGGGCGGCGTCGTGCCATCGACGAGGTACGCGATCCCCGCCTTGTCCACGCAGGAGTTGCCCTGCAGGAACACGGTGTGCTGCGTGCCCTCGAAGGTCAGCAGCGAGCCCTTCAGCGCCTTCGCCAGGTTCACGCCCGCCTGGTACGGCGTGGCCGGGTCGTTCGTCGTGGAGATGGTCAGCGTCTTCGGCGGCCCTTCGACGTTCGGCTCGTGCGGCTGCGACGTGTTGGGCACCGGCCAGAACGCGCACGCGTCCTTGGCCGCGCTCGCGGGCCGTCCGTCATCGAGGAACGGCGCGACCTGCACGTACTTCTCCTGCGCGGCGAGGATCTCCTTCGGGTCCTTCACAGGCGGGTCGTCGACGCAGCGGATGGCGGTGAAAGCGTCCTGCGTGGTGCCGTAGCGCCCGTCCGGGCCGCGCTCGTTGTAGATGTCGGCGAGCTTCTCGAGCGTCGCGCCGCGCTGCTGGCGCAGCTCGTTGAGGCCGGTGTTCAGGTACTGCCACAGGTTCTGCTGGTAGAGCGCCTGGATCGCGCCGGTCGTGGCGTCCTCGTAGGAGAGCTTGCGGCCGTCGCCCACCGGCACCGGGAAGTCGATCAGCGGCCGGGTCAGGTCCTGGAACTGCTTGGTCGCGGCGGCCGGGTCGGTGCCGAGCGCGCAGTCCTGCTGAGCGGCACACCACTTCGCGAACTGCGTGAACGCGCCGCCGAAGCCCTGGCCCTGCGCGACGAGCGAGTCCTCGGCGTCCTGGTCCGGGTCGACGGCGCCGTCGAGCACGAGCGCGCGGACGTTGCGCGGGAACTCCTCGGCGTAGGTCGAGCCGAGGCGGGTGCCGTAGGAGTAGCCGAGGTAGGTCAGCTTCTCGTCGCCGAGCACCGAGCGCAGCACGTCCATGTCCTTCGCGACGTCGCGAGTGCCGAGGTTTTCGAGCATCTCGTCGCCGTACTTGGTGCGCTGGGCGCACTTGGCGGCGAAGTCCTTCTCCTGCCCCTCCTGCTTGGCCACGCCCTGGGGCGAGCCGTCGGTCTCGCTGTCGTCGGCGCGGTCGGCGTCGCGTTCGGGGTCGGTGAGGCAGCGGATCTGCGGTTGGCTCGAGCCGATGCCGCGCGGGTCGAAGCCGACGAGGTCGAACCGCTTGCCGAGGTCGTTGTTCTTGACCTGGTCGATGAGCCCGGCCGCGGCGACCGTGCCGGAGGCGCCCGGACCGCCCGGGTTCACGACCAGTGAGCCGATGCGGTCGTCCGGTTCACTCGCTTTGTGCCGCAGCACGCCGAGGGTGATGGTCTGTCCGTCCGGTTTGCCGTAGTCCAGCGGCACAGTCAGCCGCGCGCACTGGATGTCGGACCGACGAAAGGCGGACTGCGCGTCGTCCGAGGTCGCGTAGGGTGCACAGTCTGACCAGGTCATGCTCTGCCCGTAGAACCGCGCCAGCCCCGCCGGCACCGGCCCGACGGGCGGGTGCGATTCCGTTGTCGGCGAGGGCGCGACCTGACCGTTGTTCGACGTGCACGCGGCTAGCGTGCCGCCGAGCAGCACGGCCGCCGCGAGAGCGGCGATCCGGTGGGCGCGAGAGCTGGCGCTGGCGAAGGGAGGCACGGTTTGATCGTGCCATCCGGCGGCGGAACTCCGACGCACCACCGGTGCGTTGAGCCCAGCGAGGTGGCGGTCGGAGACACGCAAGACAGGACAGGAGACCAGGGGTGGCACTGATCAGCCGGGTGGGCAAGCGGCTCCGCCGGATCATCCAGCGGCCGGGCAGCGTGGAGCTGACCCGCTACGAAGCGCTGCTGCCCGCGGTCGGGAAGCTCGAACCCGACCTCGAGAAGCTGTCCGACGCCGAGCTCACCGAGCGCGCCGGGAAGCTGCGCGAGAGTCTCGACGGCGCGCAGGCGTTCAGCGACGACCAGCTGGTGGAAGTCGGGGCCCTCGGCCGCGAGGCTGCGCGGCGCGCGCTGGGCGAGCGCGCGTTCGACGTCCAGGTGCTCGGCACGATGGGTCTGCTCACCGGCCACGTCGTCCAGATGGAGACCGGTGAGGGCAAGACGCTCGCCGGTGCGCTCGCGGCCGCGGGGTACGCGCTGCGCGGCAAGCGCGTGCACGTCGTCACCGTCAACGACTACCTGGCCAGCCGCGACGCGGAGTGGATGAAGCCGGTCTACGACCTGCTCGGCGTGTCCGTCGGCTGGGTCGAGCCCGCGCACTCGCGTGAGGAGCGCAAGGAGGCCTACGGCCAGGAGGTCACCTACGGCGCCGTCGCCGAGATCGGCTTCGACGTGCTGCGCGACCGGCTCGTGACGCAGGTAGACGACCTGGTGCAGCCCGCGCCCGAGGTGGCGATCGTCGACGAGGCCGACTCCGTGCTGGTCGACGAGGCCCGCGTGCCGCTCGTGATGGCCGGTTCGATCGACCACAACGACGCCGACGAAGAGGTCGCCACAGTCGTGCGGCGGCTGCGGCTGGGCCTGCACTACGAGACCGACACCGACGGCCGCAACGCGTGGCTGACGTCCGCCGGCGCGTCCGTGGTCGAGAAGTCGCTCGGCGGCATCGACCTCTACGACGATTCGGGCTCCGACCGGCTGGCCGCCGTGAACGTCGCCCTCCACGCCCACGCGCTGCTCACCCGCGACGTCGACTACCTCGTGCGCGACGGCAAGGTCCAGCTCATCAACGCCGCCCGCGGCCGCGTCGCCGAGCTGCAGCGCTGGCCGGACGGCCTGCAGGCCGCCGTCGAGGCGAAGGAGCAGGTGGCGGCCACCGACCGCGGCGAGATCCTCGACTCCATCACGGTGCAGGCGCTGCTCGCGCGCTACCCGTCCGTGGCCGGCATGACCGGTACGGCCGTGGCCGTGGCCGAGCAGCTGCGCGAGTTCTACCGCCTCGAGGTCGCGGTGATCCCGCCGAACACCCCCAACGTCCGCGAGGACCAGCCGGACCAGATCTTCGGGTCGCCGTCGCAGAAGCTGCGCGCGATCGAGGAGGAGATCCGCAAGGTGCACGAAACCGGGCGGCCGATCCTCGTCGGCACGCAGGACGTGGCCGAGTCCGAAGAGCTCGCCGACAAGCTCGCGAAGGCCGACCTGCCGTGCGTGGTGCTCAACGCGCGCAATGACGCCGAAGAAGCCGCGATCATCGCCGAAGCCGGCAAGAAGTCCGCGGTCACCGTGTCCACGCAGATGGCCGGTCGCGGTACCGACATCCGCCTGGGCGGCACGGACGGCGCCGGCCGCGAGGAGGTCGCCGAGCTGGGTGGCCTGCACGTGATCGGCACCGCGCGCTACCCGTCGAGCCGGCTCGACGGCCAGCTGCGCGGCCGGTCCGGCCGCCAGGGCGACCCGGGCAGCGCGATCTTCTTCGCGAGCCTCAACGACGACCTGGTCCTCTCCAACGCCCCCGACATCCCCGAGGGCATCGACGCCGATCCGGAGACCGGTGAGATCACCGACCCGGCCGCGGTGCGGCAGATCAACCACGCCCAGCGCGTCGCCGAGGGCGTCGACCTGGAGATCCACCGCAACACCTGGCGCTACACGCGGCTGATCGAGCGGCAGCGCACTGAGCTGCTGGAGCACCGCGACAAGGTGCTGCACACGGCGTTCGCGGCCGAGGAGCTCGAGAAGGCGCAGCCGGAGAAGTTCGCCGAGCTGAAGGAGAAGCTGGCCGACACCGAGCGGCTGGAGCAGCTCAGCCGCGAGGTGCTGCTGTTCCACCTCGACCAGCTCTGGTCCGACCACCTGGCGTACCTGACCGACGTGCGCGAGAGCATCCACCTGCGCGCGCTGGCCCGCGAGACGCCGCTGGACGAGTTCCACCGCGCGGCGATCCCGGAGTTCCACAAGATCATCCCCGAGTCGGCTTCGCGCGCGGCCAAGACGCTCGAGGAAGCCGAAATCACCGACAACGGCCTCGACCTCGCTGACGCCGGTGTGCGCCGCGCCAACACGACGTGGACGTACCTGGTGCACGACAACCCGTTCGACTCGGACTTCGAGCAGACGGTGAAGAAGGTCCGCAGCATGATGCGGATGAAGCGGTCCTGACGGCGTTCCCGGAGCCCGGTCACCCCCGACGCGGTGGCCGGGCTTCGTTTTGCCCACATTTCACTCGGCGGGGCGGCGCGGCTGGGTCAGAATGACCGCATGCCGCAACTGCGCATCGCCTTGGCCCAGGTCAACACCACCGTCGGCGACCTCGACGGCAACACCGCGCTGACGGTCGAGTGGACCCGCCGCGCCGCGGAAGCCGGTGCCCACGTGGCCGTGTTCCCCGAGATGTCCCAGACCGGCTACCCGGTGGAGGACCTGGCGCTGCGCGCGACCTTCGCGCACGCGTCGCGCGATTCCCTCGACGAGCTCGCGCGCCGGCTCGACGACGCGGGCTGCGGCGAAGTGCTCACCTACGTCGGTTACCTCGACCACGACGAAGCCGGCCCGCGCGACGCCGCCGCCGCGCTGTACCGCGGGCAGGTCGTGGCGAAGCAGTACAAGCACCACCTGCCCAACTACGGCGTGTTCGACGAGCACCGCTACTTCAAACCCGGCACGGAGCTGGAGGTCTTGCGGCTGCACGGCGTCGACATCGGCATGGTGATCTGCGAGGACATCTGGCAGGAAGGCGGGCCGATCGCCGCGCTCGGCAGGGCGGGCGTCGACCTGGTGGTGGCGCCGAACGCGTCGCCCTACGAACGGTCGAAGGACGAGCAGCGGCTGCCGCTCGTCGCGCGCCGCGCGGCCGAAGCCGGCGCACCGCTGGTGTACACGAACCAGGTCGGCGGGCAGGACGACCTCGTGTTCGACGGCGATTCTCTCGTGGTGGCCGCCGACGGGACGCTGCTCGCGCGGGCGCCGCAGTTCGCGGAGCACCTGCTGGTGCTCGACCTGGACCTCACCGCGGGTGGCCACGCCGCCGACGGCGAGCTCGCGGGGCTGCACGTCCACCGCCGGGTGCTGAGCGAGGACCCGCTGCCCGCGTACCCGGCGCTGACGGACCCCGTGGTCAGCGAACCGCTGTCCGACGAAGCCGAGGTGTGGTCGGCGCTGGTCGTGGGCTTGCGCGACTACGTGCACAAGAACGGCTTCACGTCGGTGACCTTCGGGTTCTCCGGTGGCATCGACTCCGCCGTGTGCGCGGCGCTCGCGGCCGACGCGCTCGGCGGCGACAACGTGTACGGCGTGTCGATGCCGTCGAAGTACTCGTCTTCGCATTCACGCGACGACGCCGCGGATCTCGCGCGACGGATCGGCGCGCACTTCCGCGTGGAGCCGGTGGCGGACATGGTCGCGACGTACGTGGACCAGCTCTCGTTGACGGGCCTGGCGGAGGAGAACATCCAGGCGCGCACGCGCGGGATGCTGCTCATGGCACTGTCCAACCAGGACGGTCACCTCGTGCTCGCCACCGGCAACAAGACCGAGCTGGCCGTGGGCTACTCCACGATCTACGGCGACGCGGTGGGCGGGTTCGCGCCGATCAAGGACGTGTTCAAAACGCACGTGTGGCAGCTCGCGCGGTGGCGCAACGAGGAGGCCGCCAAGCGGGGCGAGACACCGCCGATCCCGGAGAACTCGATCACCAAACCGCCGTCGGCGGAGCTGCGGCCGGACCAGCTGGACACCGACTCGCTGCCCGACTACGCGCTCCTGGACGACATCCTCGACGACTACGTGGAGGGCGACCGCGGCTACGCGGACCTCGTCGCCGCCGGGTTCGAACCGGCGACCATCGACCGCGTCGTGCGCATGGTCGACCGGGCCGAGTACAAACGCCGGCAGTACCCGCCGGGCACGAAGATCACGTTCAAGGCGTTCGGTCGCGATCGGCGGCTGCCGATCACGAATGCTTGGCGGGAGCGGAAGGCCTGAGGCTGGGGCCTGGCGACTCGGCTGAGGGGTCGGCCGGGGTTAGAAGAGCGTCGGTTCGTCGGGGAGGGCGCCTTCGATGACGAGCATGCGGCGTTTCGTCTCGACGCCGCCGGGGGCGGAGAAGCCGCCGTGTTTGCCGCCGGCGGCGAGGACGCGGTGGCAGGGAACGATGATGGGGAACGGGTTGTTGCCCATTGCCTGGCCGACGGCTTGGGCGGCGCCTGGCATGCCCAGGGCGTGGGCGATGTCGCCGTAGGTCATGGTCTTGCCCGGGGGGATCCGCCGGGCGATTTCGTAGGCGCGGCGGTTGAATTCGGGTAACGGGTCGAGGTCCAGGGGTAGGTCGGAGAGATCGGGGTGGCCGCCGGCGAGCAGGTCGGTGATCTTTTCGACGGCGGTGCGGATTTCGGGTGGTGGTGGGGTTCCGGTGGCGTCGGTGGCGTCCGGGTAGCGGTGGGCCAGCCATGAGCGCGTGCTCGCCGGGGAGCTGCCGGGGAGGGCGGTGCCGATGATGGTGGAGTCGCGCCAGGCCAGGCCGCACGCGCCGATGGCGGTGGGGAAGACGGCGAATTCAACTGGCATGTGGTCAGGGTAGGAGGTGGGGGTGACAGAAATGGGTGTTGTGGGTGCGGTTGGGTTGTGGTGGGGATGCGGGCCCTCGCGGGGCGTGTTGCGTGGCGTTGTGGTGGGGATGCGGTCCTGCGCGGGGGCGTGTTGCGGTGCGTAGGCACCCCGAAGCTCGAGTGTGACTACGGCCGCTGACCCCGTGTCAAGGCGGGAAAGCGTGCCTTGACACGGGGTCGGCGGCCGTGTGGAAGCTTCGGATCGAGGTGCCGGGCAGGGGCTGGATGCATCCTCAGTTGGTTAGTTTGGCGGCGGATTCGTACGCGTGGTGCGACGCCGTTCGAGGTGCACGGCAGAGGCTGGGCGCATCCTTGGTTGGTTGGTTCAGCGGCGGTTTCGTATGCGTGGTGCGTCGCCTTGGGTGAGCTGTGCCCTGGGGTGTGGGGCGGTGCTAGCGAGCGCGGGTGAGGGGCGGCAGTGGCATCACGACGACGTAGGTGATGCCGACGACCAGTAGTACCGCGCGCACCACGAGTTGTGCGCGGCTGAACACGCCTGCCAGGTGGCCGGGGCCGAGCAGCGATGCGGCGAGGACCAGAGCCCACGTGAGCAGCACCAGGGCGAACCCCGTGACGGCCCAGTCGCGCCAGGTTGGGGGCCACCAGAGGACGAGGCTGAGGGAGCCGGCCGCGAAGGTGAGGTTCGTGAGCAGGGGGACGGCTGTGGTGCCTGGTACGAGGGCGTCCGCTACCAGGGTGGTGCCGAAGGAGGAGACGGAGCCGGCGGTGAGGCGGCCGGTCCAGTGGACGGGTGCGAGGCGCGTCAGGGGTGGACCGGCGAGGAGGAACGCGAGGCCCGAGGTGCCGGTGGTGATGCGGAAGAGCGGCGACGCACTCAGCAGGTCCTCGGCGGGCTGCTGGGTCGGCGAGACGCCGGTGGGCACGAAGAACTCGAGCAACCAGGCGGAGTACACCACCACTCCGAGCCCGACGAGAACGACCGCAGCGAGTCGCGCAGTGCGCACGCGGATACCCTAAGCGAAGGGTTGCGACATTGCTCGCCCTGGTGTCACAGGCGTGATCTTCCCCGCACGCCAAGGGGAACGCGGGTGGGGTCAGGCGTGCGGGCGCACGAACGGGAACAGCACCGTCTGCCGGATCGAGGCGCCGCTGAGCATCATCAGGAGGCGGTCGATGCCGAGGCCGAGGCCGCCCGTCGGGGGCATCCCGTGCTCGAGCGCGAGCAGGAAGTCTTCGTCGAGTTCCATGGCTTCGACGTCGCCGCTCGCGGCGCGCAGGGATTGGGCTTCGAGGCGCCGGCGTTGTTCGATCGGGTCGGTGAGCTCGGTGTACGCGGTGCCGACCTCCGAGCCGAACGCGATGAGGTCCCAGCGTTCGGCCAGCCGCGGATCGCCGCGGTGCTGGCGGGTCAACGGCGAAACGTCCGTCGGGTAGTCGGTGTAGAAGGTGGGCAGCACGGTCGTGCCCTCGACCAGGTGCTCGTGCGCCTTCAGCACGAGGTCGCCGTGCCCGGCGTCCTCCCCCACCGGCACGCCGGCCGCGCGGCACAGCCGCCGCAGCGCCGCCACCGAGGTGCCGGAGTCGATCTCCTCCCCCAGCGCTTCGGAAACGGCTTCGTGCACGGGGATCACGGGCCAGTCGCCGGAGATGTCGAACTCGGTGACGTGGCCGTCGGCGTCGTGGCGGCGCACCACCTGGTCGCCGAACGCCGCCTCGGCCGCGTGCTGCACGAGCTCGCGGGTGAGGTCGCGCATCGAGTTGTAGTCGGCGTACGCCTGGTAGGCCTCGAGCATCGTGAACTCGGGGTTGTGCGTGGCGTCCACACCCTCGTTGCGGAAGTTCCGGTTGAGCTCGAACACGCGCTCCACGCCGGCGACGCACAGCCGCTTGAGGTAGAGCTCCGGCGCGATGCGCAGGTACATCCGCATGTCGTAGGCGTTGATGTGCGTGACGAACGGCCGCGCGTTCGCTCCACCGTGGACGGTCTGCAGCATCGGCGTCTCGACCTCGAGGTAGTCACCCCGGTGCAGGCGTTCGCGCACCGCGCGCACCACCGTGGACCGCAGCCGCAGCAGCTGCGCCGACTCCGGGTTCACGGCCAGGTCGAGGTAGCGCTGCCGCACGCGCGTCTCCGGGTCCGTGAGGCCCTTCCGCTTGTCCGGCAACGGGTGCAGGCACTTCGCGGTGACGGTCCACTCGTTCACGAGCACCGACAGCTCGCCGCGCCGCGACGTCACGACCTCGCCGCTCACGCCCACGTGGTCACCGAGGTCGACACCCGTGCGCCAGCCGGCGAGCTCGAGCACGGCGGCGTCGAGCATCAGCTGCACCTCGCCCGAAAAGTCCTTGATGCGCGCGAAGCACAGCCCACCGAGCGTCCGCATCGCGAGCACCCGCCCGGCCACGCGCACGCGGTGCCCGGTGTGCGTGTCCGGTGCCAGGTCGGCGAACTTGCGCACGACGTCGCCGAGGAGGTCTTCGCGGCTGAACCCCACGGGGTACGGGTCGATGCCGAGTTCGCGCAGCCGGTCGAGCTTCGCGACGCGCACCCGCACCTGCTCCGGGCGGCGCGCCGGTTTCGGCGTGACTTGCGCGGCTTCCTCGTCGATGCACCGGACCTCGGCCACGAACTCGTCGGTCACCGTCTCGTGCCGCAGCACGCGCGCGCGGCCGATGGGCACGAACCCCTCCAGCGCCCCCGCGACGATGCTGACGCGCGGCAGCCGGCGCGCCGAGGAGTAGCAGAAGAACCGCGGTTCCCAGTCCGGGCCGTACTTCGCGTTGGACCGGTACAGCGATTCGAGCTGGAAGAAGCGCGACGCCAGCCCGAGCACCGAGCGCCACAGCCGCAGCACCGGGCCCGCGCCGATCCGCTCGCCTTCGGAGAACACCGCGCGGAACATGGCGAAGTTGAGCGAGATCCGTTGCGCACCCAGGTGCGGCGACGCGGCGACGACCTCGGCGACCATGAACTCGTTGAGCCCGTTCTCGGCGTCGCGGTCGCGGCGCATCAGGTCGAGCGAGAGCCCCCGCCGGCCCCACGGGACGAACGACAGCAGGCCGCGCAGCTCACCCGCGGTGTCGTAGGCCTCCACCATCACGTTGCGCGCGTCGCTCGGGTCGCCGAGCCGGCCGAGCGCCATCGAGAACCCGCGTTCGCTCTCCGCGCCGCGCCACTGCTGCGCGCGCGTGAGCAGCCGGTGCATCTCCTCGTCCGGGATCTCGCCGTGCCGGCGCACGCGCGCGGTGTAGCCCGCGCGCTCGATGCGCTTCACGGCCTGGCGCACGGACTTGCGCTCAGGGCCGGAGAGGGAGAACTCGCGAACGTCCAGCACCGCCTCGTCGCCGATCTCCAGCGCGCGCAGCCCCGCCGCCGCGTACACCTTCGCGCCGCGTTCACTCGCGCCGAGCACCCCGGGAATCCAGCCGTACGAACGGGTTTCGTCGAGCCAGGCGCGCACGGCGTCGGGCCACGCGTCCCGGTCGCCGACGGGGTCGGCGCTGGCGACGCTGGTGCCGCCGAGCACGCGGTAGGTGACGGCGGCGCGGCCGTTGGGCGCGAAGACGACGCTCTTGTCGCGCCGGGTGGCGAAGTAGCCGAGGGAGTCGTCGTCGCCGAACTCCGCGAGCAGGCGGCGCAGGCGCAGTTCCTCGTCGTCGGTGCGCAGGCGGCGGCTGCGGACGCCGCGGAAGAGCGTGTACAGCGCGGCGGTGACGACGAACGTCGAGCCGAGGTCCAGCACGATGTCGATCCACGCCGGGCCCTCGCCGACGCCGATCCGGCGCAGCTGCAGGTTCTCACCGGTCGCGTGGTTGACCGCCCAGGCGAAGCGCTCCCACGCGTCGCCGAGCGTGCCGGGGAACGCCTCCGTGAGGCCCCAGCCGATCGCGACCACGGCCAGCAGACCACCGAAGAGCACCGCCAGCCCGTCGCGCCACGCGCCGGGCGCCAGGCGCGCCGGGAACGCCGGGCGCAGCGTGAGCAGCAGCCAGATCAGCAGCAGGGAGACCACGTCGGCGACGGTCAGCACGCCGAGCTGCATCGGGATGTGCCGGATCTGCTTCGGGCCGAGCGCGAGCAGATCCGGCGCCCACAGCAGCACGGCCTGCAGCACGAGCGTGATCGCCAGGCCACCGACCTGGAACAGCAGCAGCGTGTACAGCGCGGCCTTCTTGCGCCGCCGCAGCGCCGAACCCAGCACGACCAGCAGCAGCACGATGACGAGGCTCGCGTTGGTCGGCACGCTCAGTGCGGAGAACGCCATGTCGATGCCGTTGAGCACGTGCCCGTGCGGGCCGCCGGCGATCAGCTCGACCACGGAGAAGACCGCGGCGAGCTGCACCACCGTCGCGACGATGCCGCCCGCCTTGGCCCGCCAGGCTGGGATGCGCGTGCGCGCGCTCGCTGGGGTTCCCATCGGTGCCTTCCTCGCGAAACGGTCGATCGTCGCCTGCAGAGACGTCAGTGAACAGCGGTTGGTTGTCCCTGCGCATCACCCGGGAGGCTGGAGCCCGGGTCCTCCTGGAGGAGCACACCACGCCCGTGTGAAGCTCATCGCACGACCTTCAACGCGCCCGCGCGGCGTGTCAGGCTTTGACCTGTTCTGACTCCACGACCCGGGGACCTCACCGAGGCCTCGAGGGAAGGACGGTCGACGACGATGTCTGCCAACCCGAACGGATCCGACGAGGTAGCCGCCCCGTACGGAACCGGGCCCGCGCCGGCGCAACCCGCCCCCGCGCGCAAGGTGCGCATCCACCACCTGCGTGAGCTCAAGGAGCGCGGCGAGCCGTGGCCCATGCTCACCACCTACGACATGTACAGCGCCCAGCTCTTCGACGAAGCCGGCATCCCCGTGCTGCTCGTGGGCGACTCCGCGGCCAACAACGTGTTCGGTTACGAAACCTCGCTGCCGGTGACGGTCGACGAGCTGCTGCCGCTGGTCCGCGCCGTCACGCGCTCGGTGAAGCGGGCGCTGGTCGTGGCCGACCTGCCGTTCGGCTCGTACCAGCTCTCGCCCGAGCAGGCGCTGGCCACGTCCGTGCGGTTCATGAAGGAGGGCCGCGCGCACGCCGTGAAGCTCGAGGGCGGACGCCGGTTCGCCGCGCACGTCGAGGCGCTGACCTCGGCGGGCATCCCCGTGATGGGGCACATCGGCTTCACCCCGCAGAGCGAGCACAACCTCGGCGGCTACCGGGTGCAGGGGCGCGGCGAAGCGGCGGACGTGCTGCTCGCCGACGCGCTGGCGCTGCAGGAGGCCGGGGCGTTCTCCGTGGTCATGGAGATGGTGCCCGCCGAAGCCGCGAAGCGCGTGACGCACGAGCTGCAGATCCCGACCGTCGGCATCGGTGCCGGGCCGGACTGCGACGCGCAGGTGCTCGTGTGGCAGGACATGGCGGGCCTGCGCCGGGGCAAGGCGCCGCGGTTCGTGAAGCGCTACGCCGACCTCGCCGGGGTGCTGCAGGGCGCGGCTTCGGCGTTCGCCGAGGACGTGCGGCGGGGCGAGTTCCCGGCCGCCGAGCACGCGTTCCACTGACCCTCCTGCGATCCGGAGCTCACCGGCGGCGGAACCGTTCGGCGAGCTCCGGGTCGTTCTGCCACCAGAGGCCGCCCGCGGGTGCCTCACCGGATTCGATCTCCTCGTCGAGGCGCTCGTCGACCTGCTTGGCGCGCTTCTCGTCGTCGCGCACCCACCGGATGAACAGCGCGCCGACGAACGGCAGGCCCGCCACGTCGCCACCGATCCACAGGACACCGGCACCGATGATCTGATCGGTGCGCGGGTCCGGGCCCCAACCCGGGTGCGCCGTCGCGTAGTGCGCGGGTGCGAGCACCGGGCCGAGCCACAGCACGAGGCCGAGCGCGCCGTCGAACACGACCTCGGTGAAGGAGATCCACACCGAAACGAGGTGCGAACCACCGCGCGGCGTCGGGTCGAGGCCCACTCGGCTGTAGAAGTAGAGGAACCCGGCCGCGACGAGCAGCACCCGCACGAGTCCGCCGACCACCGCGTGGTCGAGGGAAAGGGCGTACAGCGGCGTGAGGTAGATGATCAGGAACGGCGCGATCAGCACGACCGTGACCGAGAGCGGAAACGTCAGGAACCGCGCGAACGGGCTGCGGCCGTGGTGGCGCAGCCAGCCGGCGAGCTTCGGCGGCGCGACCCGCATGAGCAGCGTGATCGGCGCGCCGAGGGCGAGCAGCAGCGGCGTGACCATGAGCAGCACGGTGTTCTGCGTGGCCCGCACCCAGAAGAGCGTGGTGTCGTAGGTGCCGAGGAACGAGCAGGTGACGACGACGATCGTCGCGAGACCGCAGAGGAACGCCGTGGTCCGGCCCGGCGACCAGCTCTCCTGCCGGCGGGCGGCGACGACGTAGGCGGCGCCCAGGGCGAGCACGAGCACGACGGCCGGGACGTCGAGCGTCCAGGCCGTGAAGATCGTCGTCCCGCTCAGCGGAGACAGATTCTGCACCGTTTCGATGACGCCAGTGTCCCCTTCCGGAAATCGTGCCGGAACACCGCCCTCAGAAACTGAAGACGAGCAGGCTGCCGATTCCGGCGATGACGCAGTAGATCGCGAACGGCGTCAAGGTGCGCGTTTCGAAGTATTTCGTCAGAAAACGGACAGAAATGTAGGACGCAATACCGGCGACGAGGCTGCCGGCGAGCGCCGGGCCCAGCGACGGGCTGTTCTCCGGCGTGAACAGCGACGGCAGTTTCAGCACGCCCGCGGCGAGGATCACCGGGGTGGCGAGCAGCCACGCGAAGCGGGCCGCGTCCTCGTGACCGAGACCGCGGCGCAGGCCCGCGACCATCGTGATGCCGGAGCGGCTGATGCCGGGCAGCAGCGCGAGGATCTGCGCGGAGCCGATCAGCACGGCCTCCTTGACGCTGAGCTTCGACAGCCGCGCGTCGGTGGCTTCCTCGACCGTGACCGCGCGCATCACGAGCGTTTCCTCGGCGCTGAAGTCGACGGTGTCCTCGGTGTCCGCCGCGCCCCTGCCGGTGGTTTTCGGTGCGCTGCGGGAGAACCGCTCAGCCGCGTACAGCACGCCGCCGTTGAGGATCAGGAAGATCGCCGACGGCACGGGCTTGCCCAGGAAGTCGCGCAACAGGCTTTCGAGCAACAGCCCGGCGATGCCGACGGGGATCGTGGCGAGCACGAGCAGCCACGCGAGGCGCTGGTCGTTCGTGCGGACCTCGCGGTCGCGGATCGACGTCAGGAGGCCGCCGATGATGCGAACCCAATCGCGCCAGAAGAACAGCACGAGGGCGAGCGCGGTGGCCACGTGCATCGCGACGAGCACCGCCAGGTACGGCGAATCCTCGCCGATGCTCAGATCGCGCTGCCAGGATCCGCCGATCAGCGCGGGCAGCAGGATGCTGTGCCCGAGACTGGACACGGGAAACAATTCCGACACGCCTTGCAACGCGCCGACGACGATCGACTCGACATACGTGACCGCGGACATTCGCGAGCCTTTCTCGCGTCGGTTCGGGTTTCCTCGCGCAAGCTACCCACTGCGGGGTAAACCCGGGGCAAGGGGGCGAAAGACCACCGTGACCCACCCTATGCATGTTCACATCCATGAACACTAATCATGTCCTTGACTGGTGTTCGGCTGGTGGCTTAGCGTGGTCCCCACCACCCGATGGTGCGCCACCCGAGGAGGCCGGGATGCCGGGAGCAGCCGGAGCTTCACGCGCCACCCGCCCCTCGCGGACCGCACCACGGTGAAGAAATCGCCGACGCGGCCACTCCCGGCCGCCGACGCGACTCGGACGGGGGCCCGCTCAGCCCGGCGGCGGGGGCGGGCCTCCACCCTCCGACCGGGCGGGGACAGCCGCCGTCCGCCGGTGCCGCACCCGGAATCCGTGCCAGGCAGCGAAAAATCACCCGACTGCCACCCTCCCCGACCGCCACCCGGGCGCCGGCTTTCCGGCAGAGTGGCCGGCATGGACGACCTCTACCCACCGCTGGAACCCAGGGCCGAGGGCGTGCTGGACGTCGGCGACGGGCACCGGATCTACTGCCAGGAGGCGGGAAACCCGCGGGGCAAGCCGGTGGTCGTGCTGCACGGCGGGCCCGGCAGCGGGATCGCGCCGATGGCGCGGCGGCACTTCGACCCCAGCGCGTACCGGATCATCCTGTTCGACCAGCGCGGCGCCGGCCGCAGCACGCCGAGCGCCGCCGACCCCGGCGCCGACCTCGCGGCGAACACGTTGTGGCACCTCGTTTCCGACCTGGAACTGCTGCGCGGCGCCCTGAACGTCGAACGCTGGCAGGTCTTCGGCGGCTCGTGGGGCGCGACGCTCGCCCTCGCGTACGCCGAAACGTTCCCCGATCGCGTGACGGAACTGGTGTTGCGCGGCATCTTCACCGCGCGCCGGAGCGAACTCGACTGGATCTACCGCGGCGGTGCGGCGCACCTGTTCCCCGCCGAGTGGGACGACTTCCTCGCGCCGTTGCCGGAAGAGCACCGCAACGACCCGCTCACGGGCTACGGCGAACTGCTCGCGTCGGAAGATCGCGCCGTCCGGGACCGCGCCGCGATCGCGTGGAGCACCTGGGAAGGCGCGACGGTCGCGCTGGTACCCCAGGAGTCCTTCGTGAACCGCTACGCCGACCCGTCGTTCGCGCTCACGTTCGCACGGCTGGCCGTGCACTACTTCAGCCACGGCTCCTGGCTCGACGACGGCCAGCTGATCCGCGACGCGGGCAAGCTCGCCGGCATCCCGGGCGTCCTCGTGCAGGGCCGCTACGACGCCGTCTGCCCACCCATCACCGCGTACGAACTGCACCGCGCGTGGCCGGGTTCGGTGCTGCGCATCACCGAGGGCGCGGGCCACGCCGTGAACGACCCGGGCACCCTCGCGGCGCTGCGCAAGGCGACCGACGATTTCCGCTAGGCGTCCACCAGGACCCGGAACAGGCTTTCGAGCGTCGCGACGAGCGCGGGTTCGGCCGTTTCGTTCAGCGCGGTGCTGCCGATCACCGTGCGCATCAACCAGAACCCGGCGATCAGCGACAAGGCGACGGCCGCACGGTCGGTGCCGCGCGTGCCCGGGGCCACGTCGTAGATGTGGCGCTCCACGTGTTTCTCGATGCCCGCGCGCAGGATCTCGGCGGCCCGCGGGTTGGGCGCCGACCGGAGCATGAGCAGAAACGGGTCGAGGCTGTCGGCGTCCGGCTCCGTGCGGCGCACCAGCGCGGCGGCGACGTCGCGCGCAAGCGTGGCCGGGTCGCCCGTCAGCACGGTGCGCTCGGTCATCGACACCTCCACCACCTCGGCGAAAAGCCCTTCCTTCGAGCCGAAGTAGCGGTTCACGAGCATCGCCGTGACGCCGGCCGACTGCGCGATGTCGCGCACGCCCACGCCGTCGTAGCCGAAGCGTGTGAAGGCTTCGACGCCCGCGCGCAGGATCGCTTCGCGAGTCGCCGTGGCGTCACGCCGTCGGGGTGCGGTCATGTATACGAGTGTAGACTAGGCTTATATCTACACCCGTAGACTTCTGGAGAACCAAGATGGACCTGAACCTGACCGGCCGCCGCGCACTCGTCACGGGCTCGAGCTCGGGACTCGGCGTGGCGATCGCCGAACTGCTCGCGGCGGAAGGCGCCGACGTCGTGGTGCACGGCCGCGACGAAACCCGCACCCGGGCCGTCGCCGGCAAGATCGGCGCGAAGGGCGTGGCGATCGGCGACCTCGCCACCGACGAAGGCGCGGCCGCGGTGGCCGAAGCGGCCGGCGCCGTCGACGTGCTCGTCAACAACGCCGGCGCGTACGAACACCGCGGCTGGACCGACGCGACGCCCGAGGAGTGGGCGCGGACGTACGAGGTCAACGTCGTCTCCGCCGTCCGCCTGATCCGGCTGCTCGTCCCCGGCATGCGTGCACGCGGCTGGGGCCGCGTGATCCAGATCGGCGGCGGCCTCTCGGGCCAGCCGACGGCCACGCTCCCCCAGTACACCGCGACTCTGGCCGCGCGGCACAACCTCGCGGTTTCCCTGGCGCGCGAACTGAAGGACACCGGCGTGACGTCCAATGTGGTCGCTCCCGGCGCGATCCTCGTCGACGCCGTGCAGCGCTACCTCACCGACCTCGCCCCCGAGCACGGCTGGGGTGAGCAGTGGGCCGACATCGAACGCAACGCCGCGCGCGACTACGTGCCCAACGACATCGGGCGCTTCGGGCGGCCCGAGGAGATCGCCGGCGCCGTCGCGTACCTCGCGAGCCCGTACGCGGACTACGTCAGCGGGGCCACCCTCCGCGTGGACGGCGGCACCATCCGCTCCGTGGCTTAGATCCGGCCACCCGACGAGCTGTCGCCGCCGGAGAGCCGCTGCGCGAAGTACACCGGCACCGTCGACACGATGATCAGCACCGCCGCCACCACGTTGACCACCGGGGCCTGGTTGGGGCGGAACAGGTTGTTGTAGATCCAGATCGGCAAGGTCTCCATGCCGGTGCCCAGCGTGAACGTCGTGACGATGATCTCGTCGAACGACAGCGCGAACGCCAGCAGCCCGCCCGCCAGCAGCGCCGAGCGCAGCATCGGGAACGTCACCAGCCGGAACGTGGTGACGCCGTCGGCGCCGAGGTCCATCGACGCCTCTTCGAGGTTGCCGCCCAGGCGCCGCAGGCGGGCGACGACGTTGTTGAACACCACGACGATGCAGAACGTCGCGTGGGCGATGATCGCCGTGAGCAGCCCGAGGTCGATGCCGAGGATCGTGCGGAACGCGTTGTTCAGCGCGATGCCGGTGACGATGCCGGGCAACGCGATGGGCAGCACGATCAGCAGCGACAACGACTGGCGGCCGAAGAACTTGTAGCGCTGCAAAGCGAACGCCGCCATCGTGCCGAGCACGAGCGCGATCGCCGTGGCCGCCAGGCCCGCCTCGACGCTGGTCCACAACGCGTGCAGCGCACCGGCGTTGGTGACCGCGCGGCCCCACCACTCGAAGGTGAAGCTCTTCGGCGGCCAGCCGAACGTGGTGTCCGCGTTGAAGGAGTTGAGCAGCACCACCAGCAGCGGGAAGTAGATCACCGCGAACCCGGCCCCGAGTGCCGTCCACAGCAGCACCCGGGCGGTCTTCGACATCCGCACGGCGGTCTCCTAGAGGTTGTCCAGCGCGCCGGTGCGGCGCACGGCGGCCAAGTACACGAGCATGATCACGACCGGCACGATGGCGACGGTCGCGGCGAACGGCAGGTTGTTGGCCGCACCGATGTTGTCGTAGACGACGTTGCCGAGCATCTGCGACGTGCCGCCGACGATCTTCACAGCGATGTAGTCGCCCAGCGACAGCGAGAAGGTGAAGATCGAGCCCGCCACGATCGCGGGGAACGCCAGCGGCAGGATCACCGACCGGAACGTGCGGAACGAACGCGCGCCGAGGTCGCCGGACGCGTCGACCAGCGAGTCGGGCAGCCGCTCCAGGCCGGCGTAGATCGGCAGGATCATGTACGGCAGCCACAGGTAGGCCAGCGTGATCACGGTGGCCGTGACGCCGTAGCCGGGACCGGACAGGCCGAACGGGCTCAGCAGCCAGCCGATCGCGCCGTTGCCCGACAGCATCGTGCGCCACGCGTAGGCCTTCACCAGGTAGCTCGCCCACAGCGGCGTCATCACGGCGATCACGAGGATCCGTTGCGCCTTCGGGGAAGCGAGCTTGGCCATGGCGAACGCCATCGGGAACGCGATGATCGCGTCGACCACGGTCACCAGCAGCGCGATGCCGACGGTCCGCAGGGTGATCGTGCGGTAGACCGAGTCGGAGAACAGGGTGACGAAGTTGTCGAACGACCAGTCCGTGACCACCTGGCCGGTGTAGACGTCGGTCGACCAGAACGCGGTGACGAAGAGGGCGGCGAGCGCGCCGAGGTAGGCGAGGCCGAGCCACAGCAGCGGTGCCGTGAGCAGGATGCCCAGGCGCAACCGGGGTTTGCGGAAGAAGAAGGCCGAAGCGCGGCGGCTCGGCGTGCTCACGGCAGTCATGTCCTGCGCTTTCGGGTCACGCTCGGAAGAGGGGGGAAGACCGGGGGCGGCGGGCGAAGGGGGGAGGTGCCCGCCGCCCCCGGAGCCGGGGAGATCAGCCCTTGATCTCGGTCCAGGCGCGGGTCCAGTCGCCGTAGTCCTTGCACTTGACGTCCGTGCGGCCGTCGAGGCACTGCGGGATCGGCGTGGTCCAGTACTGGATCTTCGCGGCGTACGCGGCGTCGTTCGCGTGGTAGGTGTCGCAGAGCGTCTTGTCGGTCATCTCGGCGCAGGCCTTGGAGTTGGCCGGCGCTTCACCGAAGTACTCGGCGACCTGAGCGTTCACCTTCGGACTGATGATGTAGTCCATCCACTTGTACGCACACGTCTTGTGCTGCGACTTCGCGGACACCATCCACGTGTCCGACCAGCCGGTGGCACCCTCGCTCGGCACCGTGGCGTTCAGCGGCGCGCCCTCGCTCTTCGCGAGGTTCACCGTCACCTGCCACGCGGTGCCGATCACGGAGTCGCCGTTCTTCAGCGCCTGCGTCTCCTTGAGGTAGTCCGACCAGTACTCGCTGACCTGCGGGCGCTGCTTCTTGAGCAGGTCGACCGCCGCGTTGAACTGCTTGTCGTCCAGCGCGTACGGGTTCTTGATCCCGAGGTCGGGCTGGTGCGCCATCAGGTACAGCGCGGCGTCGGCGATGTAGATCGGCGAGTCGTAGGCGATGATCTTGCCCTTGTAGGGCGTGTTCGTGTCGAACATCGGCGACCACGACGTCGGCTCCGGGCTCACCTTGTCGGTGCGGTAGGTGAGCACGTTGGCGCCCCAGCCGTGCGGGACGCCGTAGGCGACGTTGTTGACGCTGTTCCACGACTTGTTCTTCAGGAACGGGTAGACGTCGTTGTAGTTCGGCACGAGCGCGGTGTTCACCGGCTCCACGTCACCCGAGGCGACCAGGCGCAGCGAGGCGTCGCCCGAGGCGGACACCACGTCGTACTGGCCCGTCTTCATCAGCGTCACGGCCTCGTCGGACGTGCCGAAGGGCTTGACGTGGACCTGGCAACCCGTCTGGTCCTCGAACGGCTTGACCCAGTTGATCTTCGAGTCGTTGGAGCCGTCCTCGGCGTAGCCGGGCCACGCGAGCACGTTCAGCTGGCCTTCCGGTTGGCCGAGCTGGGTGAGTGCGGCCAGCTTGGGCGGGGTGAACCCCTGTGCGCCCGGCGCCGACCCCGTGGTGGAGTCGGAACCCGACGTCCCGCAGGCCGCGAGCAGCAGGCTCACGCCGCACAGACCCGCGAGCAGCGTCTTCCTGTTCTTCATGTCGAGAGAAACCTTCCCGTGAGAACTAGCCGGCTTCGGGGACCCGGAAACTGTGTTCGTGGCGCCACCGCAAGCGGACCCGGCCGTCGGCGAACTCGACCGGTTCACTGGTGTTCTGGCGGACCACGGACAACTGACCCCCCGCATCGAGCGCGACAGCGTAGCGCACCGTCGATCCGGCGTATACGACATCCGTGACTATTCCGGTCGCGGAGGTCTCGCCGGGCCCCGCGGGCGCGGAGAGGTTGCCGTCGATGCGGATCTTCTCCGGCCGGATGCTGTACACACCCGGCTTGCCGATCACCGCTTCGGCACCGCGCCCGCTGAGCAGGTTGGACGTGCCGACGAAGCCGGCGACGAAAGCGCTCGCCGGTCTCTCGTACACCTGGACCGGGGTGCCGACCTGCTCGATCCGCCCGGCGTTGAACACCGCGATGCGGTCGCTCATGGTCAGCGCCTCGTCCTGGTCGTGCGTCACGAACACGAAGGTGATCCCCACCTCGCGCTGGATCTGCTTGAGCTCGAGCTGCATCGCCTGGCGCAGCTTGAGGTCGAGAGCTCCCAGCGGTTCGTCGAGCAGCAGCACCTTCGGGCGGTTCACCAGCGCCCGCGCGAGAGCGACGCGCTGGCGCTGACCACCCGAGAGCTGCGTCGGCTTGCGGTCGCCGTACCCCCCGAGCCGCACGGTCTCCAGTGCCGCGGCGGCGCGCTGGCGGCGCTCCGCCTTCGGCACCCGCTTGACCTTGAGGCCGTACTCCACGTTCTGCTGCACGGACATGTGCGGGAAGAGCGCGTAGTCCTGGAACACGGTGTTCACGTCGCGCTCGAACGGCGCGAGCGTGCTGACGTCCCGGCCCGCCAGGTGGATCGTGCCGGCCGTCGGCAGCTCGAAGCCGGCGATCATGCGCAGCACGGTGGTCTTCCCCGAGCCCGACGGGCCGAGCATGGAGAAGAACTCACCGGGTGGGATGTCGAGGTCCACGCCGTCTACAGCGCGGACCTTGTCGAAGTGCTTCTGCAGCCCGGCGAGCCGGATCGCCGGCTCGCCGCTCGCGCGCGGCCGTTCGGGCCGGCGCGAGGTCGAAGGGGCTTGGTGGGGCATGGCGGGCCTTCCCGTGGCTCTGGTCACGCGGTTCCTACAGCGCGCTCATCACGTGTTTGATGCGGGTGTAGTCCTCGAGGCCGTACAGCGAGAGGTCCTTGCCGTACCCCGACTTCTTGAACCCGCCGTGGGGCATCTCGGCGACGAGCGGGATGTGGGTGTTGATCCACACGCACCCGAAGTCGAGCTTGGCGGACACGCGCAGGGCGCGCTGGTGGTCCTTGGTCCAGACCGAGGAGGCCAGCCCGTAGGGCACGCCGTTGGCCGCCTTCACCGCGTCGGCTTCGTCGGAGAAGCGCTGCACGGTGATGACCGGGCCGAAGACCTCGTTCTGGGTGATCTCGTCGTCCTGCGTCACGCCGGAAACCACGGTGGCCTCGTAGAAGTAGCCCTCGTCGCCGAGGCGCTGGCCACCACAGTGGACGGTCGCGTGCGCGGGCAGGCGGTCGATGAAGCCGGCGACCTTCTCGAGCTGCGCCGCGTTGTTGAGCGGGCCGAAGGCGACGCTGTCGTCGTCGGGCTTGCCGGTCCTGTTCGCGGCGGCCTGGCGCGAGAGCGCGGCGACGAACGTGTCGTGCACGTCGTCGTGGACCAGCACGCGCGTGGCGGCGGTGCAGTCCTGGCCGGCGTTGAAGTAACCGGCGATCGCGATGGTCTCGGCGGCGGTTTCGAGATCGGCGTCCTCGAACACGATCACGGGCGCCTTGCCGCCCAGCTCGAGGTGCACGCGCTTGACGTCGCGGGCCGCGGAGCCGGCCACCTCGATCCCGGCGCGCACGGAGCCGGTGATCGACACCATCGCGGGGATCGGGTGCTCCACGAGCGCGCGGCCCGAGTCGCGGTCGCCGGTGACGACGTTGAGCACACCCGGCGGGAGGAACTCGCCGCAGATCTCGGCGAGCAGCAGCGTCGACGCCGGCGTGGTGTCGGACGGCTTGAGGACCACGGTGTTGCCGGCCGCGAGCGCCGGCGCGATCTTCCAGATCGCCATGAGCAGCGGGTAGTTCCACGGCGTCACCTGCGCGCAGACACCCACGGGCTCGCGGCGGATGAAGGACGTGTGGCCTTCCATGTACTCGCCGGCCGAGCGGCCTTCGAGCACGCGCGCGGCGCCGGCGAAGAAGCGCAGCTGGTCGACGATCATCGGCAGCTCCTCCGACATCGTCAGCGCCACCGGCTTGCCGGTGTTCTGCGATTCGACGCGGATGAGCTCCTCGCCGCGGGCCTCCACGGCGTCGGCGATCTTGAGGAGCGCGAGCTGGCGCTGGGCCGGCGTCGTCTCCTTCCAGCTCTCGAACGCCTCCGCCGCGACCTTGAGCGCGCGGTCGACGTCCTCGGCGCCCGCCACCGGCGCGGTGCAGTACGGGCGCCCGGTCACGGGATCGACGATCTCGAGAACTTTCCCGGACAGGGAGTCGACGTACTTCCCGCCGACGTAATGCTTCAGTTCCTGCACGCGTGCGCCTCCTGACTCTCCGTGGCAGGGTGAAACATATAACTCCATATTTCACATGACAAGGTCCTGGGGCACTATTGGCCCCAATCGCACGCCGAGACGGGTGGACCACACGATGCGCAAGGAGATGCCGAACAGAACGCGACTCGCGATGTTCGCACCGCTTGACCAGCTGGGCCGTGCCGAAGCGGTCGCGGCGCGGTTGCTCGACGCCATCACCCTGGGTCTGCTCGACGACGCCGAGCAGCTGCCGAGCGAGGCCGAGCTCGCCGCGCAGTTCCGCGTGTCCACCGTGACGGTGCGCGAAGCGCTCGCCGTGCTGCGGCAGCAGGGCCTGGTCGAGACCAGGCGCGGGCGGGGCGGCGGCAGCTTCGTGCGCACCCCGGACTGGCCGTCGCCGAGCACGTGGTCCGCACGACTGCGGCTCGTCTCCCTCTCCGACCTGCGCGATTTTGGCGACCACTACCTCGCGATCGCCGGCTCGGCCGCCCGGCTCGCCGCCGAGCGCAGCACACCCGAAGACCTCGAACGGCTGCGGCTGACGAGCGAAGACCTGCTGCGCACCGGCGGGCCCGAGGCGACCCGCGCGGAGCGGCACTTCCACCTCGAGGTCGCGGCCGCGGCGCAGTCGCCGCGGCTCACCAACCAGGAAGTTCGGCTGCAGGGCGAACACGGCGGGTTGCTCTGGGTGCCCCTCGAAGGCGACGACACGTGCCGCCAGTCCTACGCTGAGCACCAGGCGATCGTCACCGCGATCGCCGCCGCCGATGGCGATCTGGCCCGCAAGCTGACCGAGGAGCACATCCTGAGCGCGCTCGACCGGCTCGTGGATCTGCACTTGAGCCTCGAAACGCCGTAAGCTTCGATGACCCCGCAGCACGAGGTGAGCATCGTGACCGACACCCGCACGTTGATCGGCGACGAGGTCGTCGCTCAGGTATCGGCGCTGGTCGAGGAAATCTTCGAGCGCTTGAAGCCCGTACTGGCCGCCGCCGAGACGCTGCTGGCCGAGCCCGGCGGCGCCGGGTCCGAAACGCTGCATCGCATCCGGCCCCAGGTGCTGGAGGCGCTGGGCGGGCTGGTGATCGGCGCCGGGTTCGTGAGCGCGCCCCACGTGCTGTCGGACCAGGAGTTCGGCTTCGAGTGGTGGACCACGGTCGGAGCGGCCGACGAGGACACGCCGGAGCAGCTGTTCATCAGCCTCGACCCGGAGAGCCCGAACTTCCTCGACTACACGCGCCAGTCGTGGTTCACCGTGCCCCGCGACAGCGGACGGCGCCACATCAACGGCCCGTACGTCGACTACCTCTGCACCGACGAGTACACGCTCACCTTCACGCTGCCCGTCCACCGCGGAGGTGCGTTCGCCGGTGTGGTGGGAGCGGACGTCTACGTGCGCGAGTTCGAGCGGACGGTGCGCCGCCGGCTGCTTTCGCTGGGCCGGCGCGCGGCGCTGCTCAACGCGCAGGGCCGCGTGATCGTGTCGAACAGCGTCCGGCAGGCCACGGGTTCCCTGGTGCGCGACTTCGACGTGCCCGCGTGGTGGACCGCGGGCGCCGAACCGCTGACGACGCCGGCCGGCGCCACGTTGCGCCGGTGCGGTGATTCGCCCATCGCACTGCTCGTCACGGCCTGACCTGAAGCGCGAGCCAGAGTTCGGCTCTCGTGCCCGGCGAGTCGAGGTCCTTGCCGAGGAGTTCGGCCGCTTTGGTCATGCGGTTGCGCAGGGTGTGGCGGTGGACGCCGAGCCGGGTGGCGGCGCGGTCCCAGTGACCGTGGTTCTCGAGCCAGCAGCGGAGGGACTCTTCGAGCTCCTCCCGGCCCTGCAGCGGGGCGAGCAGATCGGCCGAAAACGCTTGCGCGGCACCGGGATCGAGGAGGTTCAGGAGCCCGCGCCCGGCGTGGTCGGCGTAGCGCAGCAGCGGCGTGCCTTGCGCGCGGGCGGCTTCGGCGGCTTGCCGGGCCTGGCGGAGCGCATCCGGGAACGCGGCGGTGTCGCCGATCCCGACGTGACAGCCGTCGACCGTGGCGGAGAGCACGCGCTCGGGCTCGTCGGTGACGGCGACGAGGAACCCGTCGGAGTGCGCGAAGAACACCTGCGCGGCAACGGGTTCGAGCCGGTCGTACACGGTGTTGCGCGCGGCCGGTGAACCCGCGACGGCGAGGACTGTCCACGGTGGATCCGGCGCACCCTGCGCGGTGCGCAGCACGTCGAGCGCCAGCGCTTCTTCGCCCGCCGCCATCAGGTCCAGCAGTCCGGTGCGCAGGCGCGACAGCGCCCCGTGTTGAGCCCGATCCTGTTCCAGGGCCAGGGAAAGCAGGGAGACAGCCGTGTTCACGATGTGGCGGCCGGGTGCGTCGAGCGGTTCACCGGTGCCGACGGCGAGCGCGCCGCGTGTGTGCAGGGTCTGGAGCACCACCTCCTGCTCCCCCAGCGCCACCACCCGGGTGCCGGCGCGCAGGCTCTTGACGTCGAGTTCCTCACCGTGGGCGCGGGCGGTCGCGGACGACGCCTCGCGCACGCGGCCGGCGGCGTCGAAGAGGACGACCCAGCCGTCGACGAGCCGCGCGAGCCGGCGGACCACACCCGCGACGCCGGAGCGCCCGACCGCCGTGCGGGTGAGCTCCTGCTGGGCCCGGCCGATGCGGACGGTCGCGGCGTACTCGTCGGCGGCCACGGCCCGGGAGACGGCGCGGGTGAGGGCGATGAACGGGGTCTTGCGCGGGACCTCCAGCACCGGGAGGCCGACCTCGTCGGCGGTCTCGACCAGCGGTTCCGGCACGTGGTCGTGGCTGAGGCCGACGCCGAAGCCGAGACCGGCGGCGCCCGCGTCGACGAGCCGGCGGACGTAGGCGGCGGACGTCGCGTCGTCGAGCGCGAGGCCGGTGGTGAGGAGCAGTTCGCCGCCTTCGAGGAACGCCTGCGGGTCGGTGAGCTCGGTGGGGTGCACCCAGCCGATGGGGCGGTCGAGCCCGGACTCCCCCGCGACCACCGACAGGCCCAGGCCGGGCTGGGCCGCCAGGGCGCGGAGCGTAAGTGCCATAGTGGCCAACCGTACGCGGTCAATTGGCCATCTTGTCCAGCTGACTCCGGCGGCCGGCGGCCGCATCCTGGGAGGCGACCCAGCCCGTCTCCCAGGAGTTGAGCCCATGACCACCACGCCCGCCGCCGAGCTCGTCGCGCCGGCACCCCGTCAGCGCCGGCTGCGCACCGAGATCCCCGGCCCGGCGTCGCGCGCGCTGCAGGAGCGGCGGACAGCCGCGGTCGCGGCGGGGGTGAGCTCCACGTTGCCCGTGTACGTGACGTCCGCGAGCGGCGGGCTGCTCACCGACGCCGACGGCAACGTGCTCATCGACTTCGGCTCCGGCATCGCGGTGACGAACGTCGGGCACTCCGCGCCTGAGGTCGTCGACCGGGTGCGCAAGCAGGCGTGCTGGTTCACGCACACGTGTTTCATGGTCACGCCGTACGAGGGCTACGTGGAGGTCTGCGAAGCGCTGGCCGAGCTGACGCCGGGCGACCACGCGAAGAAGTCGGTGCTGTTCAACTCGGGTGCCGAGGCCGTGGAGAACGCGGTGAAGATCGCGCGCGCGGCGACCGGGCGCCAGGCCGTGGTGGTGTTCGACCACGCCTACCACGGGCGGACGAACCTCACGATGGCCCTGACCGCGAAATCGGTGCCCTACAAGCACGGCTTCGGTCCCTTCGCGCCCGAGGTCTACCGCGTGCCGGGCTCGTACCCGTACCGCGACGGGCTCTCGGGTCCGGAGGCGGCGCGGATCGCGATCGACCGGATCGAGAAGCAGATCGGCGGCGACCAGGTCGCGGCCATCGTGATCGAGCCGATCCAGGGTGAGGGCGGGTTCATCGAACCGGCGCCCGGGTTCCTGCCCGCGCTTTCGGCGTGGTGCCGCGACAACGGCGTGGTGTTCGTGGCCGACGAGGTGCAGACCGGCTTCTGCCGCACCGGCGACTGGTTCGCGTCGTCCAACGAGGGCGTGGTGCCGGACCTCATCGCGACGGCCAAGGGCATCGCGGCCGGGCTGCCGCTCTCGGCGGTGACCGGGCGCGCGGAGCTGCTCGACGCCGTCGGCCCCGGCGGGCTGGGCGGCACGTACGGCGGCAACCCCGTCGCGTGCGCCGCGGCTCTGGGTTCGATCGCGACGATGCGCGCCGAAGACCTGTCCTCGTCGGCGCGGCGCGTGCAGGACGTCGTGCTGCCGCGGCTGCGGGCGCTGGCCGAGGAGACGGGTGTGCTCGGCGACGTCCGCGGGCGCGGCGCGATGCTGGCCGCGGAGTTCGTGAAGCCGGGCACGAACGAGCCCGACGCCGACCTGACCAAGCGCGTCGCGGCCGCGTGCCACGCGCTCGGCGTGGTCGTGCTGACCTGCGGCACCTACGGCAACGTCATCCGGCTGCTGCCGCCGCTGTCCCTGTCCAACGAGCTGCTCGACGAGGGTCTGTCCGTGCTCGAGCACGCGGTTCGCACGGAGGTGCGCAAGTGAGTGTTCCGTTCTGGGTCGCCGGCAAGCCGGTCACCAGTGGTACGACGGCGGTCGTTCGCCACTCCTACGACGGCGGTGAAGCCGGTTCCCACCACGTACCGTCCACTTCGGACGTCGAAGCGGCGGTGCAGGCCGCGGCGGACGTCGCGGACGAATTCGCCACGACGCCCGCGCACGTGCGCGCCGGGGCGCTGGACCACGTGTCTTCTTCGTTGAGCCGGCGGGCCGACGAGATCGCCCGGCTCATCACGGCCGAATCGGGCAAGCCGCTGAAGTGGTCACGCGGCGAGGTGGGGCGCGCGGTGTCCACGTTCCGCTGGGCGGCCGAGGAAGCGCGGCGCTTCTCCGGCGAACTGCAGCGCCTCGACACGGACCCGGGTGGCACCGGCCGTCTCGCCCTGGTGCGGCGCGTGCCGCGCGGGCCGGTGCTCGGGATCACGCCGTTCAACTTCCCGCTGAACCTGGTGGCGCACAAGGTCGCGCCGGCCATCGCCGTGGGGGCGCCGATCGTGCTCAAGCCCGCACCCGCGACACCGCTGACCTCGTTGCTGCTGGGCGAAATCCTGGCGGAGACGGCGTTGCCGGCGGGCAGCTGGTCGATCCTGCCCCTGGGCAACACCGAGACGGCCGAACTGGTGAAGGACCCGCGGCTGCCCGTCGTGTCGTTCACGGGTTCCGTGCCCGTCGGCTGGGCGATCCGCGACAGCGTGCCGCGCAAGCACGTTTCCCTGGAGCTGGGCGGGAACGGCGCCGTCCTGGTCTGTCCTGATTGGACCGACCTGGACTTCGCGGCGCAGCGGATCGCGACGTTTTCCATGTACCAGGCGGGGCAGTCGTGCATCTCGGTGCAGCGGGTGTACGTGCACACGGACGTGTACGACGAGCTGGAGTCGCGCGTGCTCGCCCAGGTGGCGGCTCTTCGCACCGGCGACCCCACCTCGGACGGCGTCGACGTGGGCCCGCTGATCAACGAAGCCGCGGCGACGCGGGTCTCGTCGTGGGTCTCCTCCGCGGTGTCCGCCGGCGGCCGCCTGCTGACCGGCGGCGGCCGCTCGGGCGCGACGGTGGAGCCGACCGTGCTCGCCGACGTTCCCGAAGACGCATCGGTGATGGCCGAGGAGGTGTTCGGCCCGGTGGTCTCGCTGGTCCGGGTGTCCTCTGTGGACGAGGGTGTCGAGCGGATCAACGCTTCGCGCTTCGGCCTCCAGGCGGGCGTCTTCACGCGCGACCTGCCCACCGCGTTCGACGTCTCCGCCCGCCTGAAAGTCGGCGGCGTCCTGATCGGCGACGTCCCGAGCTTCCGCGCCGACCAGATGCCCTACGGCGGAGTGAAGGACTCGGGTGCCGGCCGCGAAGGCCCGGCCTCCGCCATGGCCGACTTCACCGAAGAACGCGTGACGGTGCTGACCGGCTTGACCCTGTAGCACGTGATCCTGTGGGACGGGCCGCCCAGCCCCTGGGCGGCCCGTCCCTCCGCGAAACCCCTGGGCTACGCGGACTTCAGCGTCTCAGCCCACCGCCATCACAAGTACCGACCCCAGAACGCCGGCGGCTCCGGTTCCCACCCGGCCGGGAACGTCAAGTCCCCGCCGCCGAATTCGTTGACGAGGTAAGTCGGCAGGTCCGCGCCGTAGTAGATGATGTCGAAGCCGTACATGGACAGGACCGGGTTGCCGAAGGTCCCGGGCCGGCCCGCGACGTAGCGGTGTGAATAGATCGGCACGATCGGGGCGGCGCCGGCCAGGAACGTCCGGAACACCGCGACCGCGGACTCCGCCGACGGCGGGCGCGGGCCCCACGCGTCGTCCCAGTGGCCGTCGCGGACGGCGTCCGCCAGGAGGTCCGCCTCGAACGTGATGAGGTGGCGCAGGTCGTCGGCGGGGCCGCTGCGCCAGTCGGGCCAGCGGGCGCGGTCGGCGCCCGGCGGGTCGACCGGGAGGCCCGCGGCGAGGAACGCGCGGTGGTCGTCGGTGAACGAGATGCCGTGTTCCGCTTCGACGCGGGCGAACTCGGCGTCGGTGAGGCCGGGTTCGATCGGGCAGCAGTCGAAGCCGGCGAGCAGGCGCGCGGCGGTCACGCCCAGCGTTTCGGCGTCGGTCACGGCAGTTCCTCCACCGCGCGGGTCAACGCCGAGTGCGCGTCGACGAGGGACGGGCCGTACCAGGTCAGGTAGCGGCCCGACACCAGGAGCGGCCGGAAATCCGGAAAGAAGCCGGGGCCGTCGTCCACTGTGAACTCATACGGTTCGTCCGGCAGGACCACAACATCCGCGTCGGTGGCCAGCAGCTCCGCCAGCGCGGGCCGCGGATACCGCTCGTCGGCCGAGTCGTAGAGGTTCGCCACTCCGACGCGGCGCAGGACGTCGCCCGCGAACGTGTCGCGCCCCAGCACGATCCACGGCTTCCGCCACACCGGCACGACGGCCCGGAACCGCACCGGCGCGACCTCGCGCCACAGCTCCTCGGCCTCGACCAGCCACGCGGGCTCGGCGATGTCGTACACCTGCGTCAGCACCCGTCGCAACGAGCCCAGCGCGGCGGGCACCGAAGCGGCGGCCGCCATGACGAACACCGGGATTCCGTTGGCCCGCAGGCGTTGCACGTCCTCGGGCCGGTTCTCCTCGGAGTTCGCCAGCACGAGATCGGGCGCCAGCGCCAGCACCTGGTCGAGCTTCGGGTACTTGGACCCGCCCACACGCGGAACGTCCAAAGAAGACGGATGCGTGCAGTAGTCCGTCGCGCCCACCAACCGGCCGGGCGCGCTGACCTCGACGGCCTCCGTCAGCGACGGGACCAGCGACACCACCCGCGACGGCGGCCCGACGACCGGAACCGGCTCACCGAGGTCGTCGATCAGGTCCGTGCTCCTCATACGCGTTCGAACGACACCTTCCGCTTGTCGACGTCGACCGCCGTGAGCCGGACGCCGATTCGTTCACCCTCGGGGAACTTCTCGCCCGAGCACTTGGCCATCACGGGCGGGTCCTCGACGAGGATCTCGGCCCGCGTCTCCTCCGCGCGCAGCACCACGGCCGTGAACTCGCGCCCGACGCGCTCCGCCAGCACCCACGCCTCCACCTGGTCGATGCAGGCCCGTTCGACGCGCGCGGCGAGACTGTCCGAAGCGGACATCTGCGGCGGCACCTCGGTCAACGCCTCGCGCACCCACGACGGCACCTCGCTCCCGGCGGTCACGGCGAGGCACACCTCCGTGGCGAACCGGTCGACCAGCCGCCGGATCGGCGCCGTGACGTGGGCGTACGCGCCGCCGATGCCCGCGTGCGTGGTGAGGCTGGGCAGCGAACCGTCGAACGACGTGTAGCCGGCGCCGCGCAGGAGGCGCGTGGTGTCGGCGAAGATGGCCATGGACGACGGCTGCCCGGGGTCCAAAGAGGACAGGAACTCGGACACCCCGACGCCGGCCGACCACGCGACGTGCACCACGGAAGCGGACCGGCGCAGCCACTCCACGGCGTCTGCGTCCGGCGGCGGCAGCGTCCGCAGCACGCCGACGCGGGCTTCGAGCATGATCTGCGCCGCCGCCATACCCGTGAGCAGGGAGATCTCGGCGTTCCAGGCGTCGACGACCGTGCGCGGGCGGCGGGCCAGCGCCCAGCCGCCGTCGGGGTCGCCGCTGATCTCCTGTTCCGGCAGCTGCAGCTCGACGGCCCCGCGCTGCACGGCCAGCTCGCGCCGCAGCCGCCCCAGCTCGGGCAGCGCGGCGACGGACGGGTGCGGGTTGCCGGCGTCGAGCGAGGCCTGCACGCCCTCGTAGTCGAGCTGCTCGGTGGACCGCACGAGCGCGCGGCGCACGCGGGTGGCGGTGAGCTCTCCGGAGGAGTCGACGTCGATGGTCCAGAGCACGGCCGGGCGCGTCTCGCCCGGCAGCAGGCTCGCGGCGCCTTCGGACAGGACGGTCGGGTGGAGCGGGACGTTGCCGTCGGGCAGGTACAGCGTCTGGCCGCGGCGGCGGGCCTCGTGGTCGAGCGCGCCGCCCGGCGGGACGAACGCCCCGAGGTCGGCGATGGCGTAGTGCACCCGGAAGCCGCGCGCGGTGCGTTCGACGACCATCGCCTGGTCGAGATCCTTGGCGCCGGGCGGATCGATCGTCACGAACGGCAGGGCGGTGGCGTCCTCGCGGCCTTCGGCGCGCGGGCCGAGCACCGCGGCCTCGGCCTCGGCCAGCACCTCGGGACCGAACGAATCCGGCAGCGCGAACTCGGTCCGGAGCCGACGGAAGTCCCCTCCGGACGCGGGTGTCCTGATCACGAGTGGCACCACACAACACTATCCCCCGCCCCGGCCGCCGATCGCCCGTTCGGGCGCGAGCCGCGCGGGTGTACGTTGAGCCGTGCTGTAATGAAAACCATCTTCATTTTTTGAAAGGGTTTCGCCGTGAAGATCGCGTTCGTCGGCAAGGGCGGCAGCGGGAAGACCACGCTCTCGTCGCTGTTCGTCTCGTACCTGGCCGACGCAGGCAAACCGGTGCTGGCGATCGACGCCGACATCAACCAGCACCTCGCCGTCGCACTGGGCGCGACCGAGGAGGAGGCGCTCGCGTGGCCCACGCTGGGTGACCACATGGCGCTCATCAAGGACTACCTGCGCGGCGACAACCCGCGGATCCCCGACGCCGCCGCGATGATCAAGACGACCCCGCCCGGCCGCGGCTCGCGCCTGGTCACGCCGTTCGAGGACAACCCGATCACGGACGCGTGCTTCCGCTCCCTGGGCGGCGTGCGGCTGGGCGTGACCGGCCAGTTCGACGAGGACGACCTCGGCGTGGCCTGCTACCACTCCAAGGTCGGGGCGGCGGAGCTCCTGCTGAACCACCTGGTCGACGGCCCGGGCGAATACGTCGTCATGGACATGACCGCCGGTGCCGACGCCTTCGCGTCCGGCCTGTTCACGCGCTTCGACGTGACTTTCCTGGTGTGCGAGCCCACGCTGCGCAGCGTCGGCGTGTACCGCCAGTACGCGGACCACGCGCGCGACTTCGGCGTGCACCTCGTGGCGGTCGGCAACAAGGTGACCGACGCCGACGACGTCGCCTTCCTGCAATCCGAACTCGGCCCGGCGCTGCTCGGCTGGCTCTCCTCGTCCCGCCACGTCCGCGCCGCCGAGCGCGGCTCGTGGCGCCCGATCGGCGAACTGGAGCCACGCAACCTCACCACGCTGGACTCCATGCTCTCCACGGTCGACGACACCACCCGCGACTGGACCCGGTACCAGCAACAGGGCGTCGAGTTCCACCTGCGCAACGCCCGCGCCTGGGGCAACGGCCGGACGGGCGCGGACCTGGAGTCCCAGGTCGACCCGGAGTTCGTGCTGGGGCCGGGGGTTTCGACGGCGTTGTGACGGCGTGGGGCGAGCGGTCCGCTCGTGCTCGGCGCTCACCGGGCTCACCGCGGGGCGTCGTGGCGACGGCCTGCAGCCGCACGAACGGTCCACTCACGCCGAGGCGGCCCCGGACTCATGACGCGACGTCACGGCGACGACCTGCAGCCCGGCGAGCGGCCCGCGCGTCCCCGACGCCTGCGCGCTCACCGCAAGACGTCGCGGCGATCCGCAGCCGCACGAACGGTCCACTCACGCCGAACCAACCCCGGCCTCACGACACGACGCCACCCCGACGACCTGCAGCCCGGCGAACGGCCCCGCCGTGCCCGACGCCCACGCGCTCACGACACGACCTCGTAGCGATCCGCAGCCGCACGAACGGTCCACTCACGCCGAAGCAACCCCGGACTCACGACACGACGCCACCCCGACGACCTGCAGCCCGGCGAGCAGCCCCGCCGTGCCCGACGCCCACGCGCTCACGGGACGACCTCGTGGCGATCTGCAGTCGGGCGAACGGTCCACTCGTAACGCGGCGGTCTGCCGGCTCCCTGCCCGGCATCGCGGCGATGATCGGCAGCCGGGCTGGTCGTGGCCCCTGCGTCACGTGTGGCCGTGGCGCGGGACGTGCTCAGCCGGGCTGAGTCGGCCTCGCGACGAAACGCGGCCGCCGTGGATTCGCGCCGCAGCACTCCGCGACCATGAGCTTGCTTGTCAGCCAGCGCGACCATCGCCGAGTCGCGAGGCGTCCGGCCGCCGGATCAAGTTGAGTGGTGGAAGTCGATGGCGCAGCGCGCACCGTAGCGCCGGTGGCTGACGTCGCTACTGCCCAGAGCTGAACCGGCCCGCCGTTAGCCGCGGCACCGCCGGCCGGCGACACGGCTGAGCCGGCCGCACGTCTCTGCGCGGATTCTGCCCGGCCGTCAGGATGTGGCCCCGGCACCGCCGGCTGGCAGCCACGGGCTAAGCCGGCCGCAGGTCACTGAGCGGAGCTTGCTCGGCCGTCAGGATGTGTGGCCCCGGCGCGCGACGCGGGCAGCTCAGCGGGGCCGTGCGGCGACGTCGGCGAGCCTGGCGTGGTGGCGGGCCGGTGCGGCCGGCCCGCCGGTGGTGGTCAGTCGCCGTTCCATTCGCGGTCGGCGGCGTCGGCTTGCTTGGTGCGTTCCCGGGCGATCTCGAGGGCACGGCGGGCCGTGGCCTCGTCCGGGTACGGCCCGAGGAGGTCGATGCTGCGGCTGCGCTGGAGGTGTTCCACCTCGTGGGTGCGGGTGTTGTAGTACCAGCCGGGGTCGGGATTCGGGTCGTCAGCCATGCGTTCAGCGTGGCATCCGGGACGTCACTTGCGCCAGCGGAACGGAATCTCGGTCGGCTCGCCCGTCGGGCCGAACTCGCCGCCACCGCCGTCGCCGTCGGGGTTGTCCGGGTACTCGTCGAACCACCCGCGGGCGCTCGGCAGTCCGCGGGGCGGCGTCGCTTCGTCGTCGGGGGTTTTCCGGTCGGACAGGCCGAGCGGCACGTCCCGCACCGGCGCGCCCTCCGCCGAGCCGCGCTCCCCCGACAGCTTCCGCTCCATCGACGACGGCTGCGGCAACGCCGGCTTCTCCGCCGGCACCGGCGGGGTCTGCGGCACCTCCGGCACAACCGGCACGGACGGCTCCTTCCCGGGAAACACCGGCGGCGCCGCCCGATACCCCCGCGCCGTCACGGGCGGCGGCGCGACGGGCCCCGACTCCTGCCCCGGGAACACCGGCAGTGGTCGCCCGTCCGGCCCCAACTGCGGCCGGGGCTGCGGCTGGGGCAACTCGGGCCACCGCGCCTGCACCGGCTGCTCCCACCCCTGCGGCGGCCGGGCCTCCCCGCCCCGTCCACCCGGCTGCGGCAACGGCGGCTGCCCGCTGCCCGGCACTGGACCAGGCACACCCGGCGCAGGTCCGGCGGGCACACTTCCGCCGGGCAACGGCCCTGCCGACGTCGGCCCGCCGGGCTCCGGCTCGCTCGGCGCGGCTTCGCTCGGCACCGGACCGCCAGGTGCGGGCCCGCTGCGTGCGGTCTCACCAGGCACAGCTGGGCCCGACGCCGGCCCGCTCGGCGACGTTTCGCTGGGGACGGGTCCGACGGGCGCGGCCTCGTTCTGTGTCGTCAGGCCAGGCACGATTTCGCCGCCGGCCAACTCGCTCGGCACCGCGCCGGTCGGCGCTGGTCCGCTGGGCGCGACAGCACTTTGCTCGCCCTCGCCCGATGCCGCTCCACCAGGTGCCGGCGCGCTGATCGCAGCAGAACTCGGCGCAGGTCCGCCGGGCACTGCCCCGTTTGGCGTGGGCTCGCCCGGCACCGCGGCATCAGGCACCGGATCGCCAGGTGCAGACGAACTCGGCGCGCGTCCGCCGGACGGTGGAACGCTTGGCGTGGTGTCGTTCGGTGCGGCTTCGCCCGGCGCAGGCTCATTGGCCGGGACTTCGACGGGTTGCTCTCCGCGTGGTGTGGCTTCGCCCGGGGCAGGTTCATTGGCCGGGACTTCGACAGGTTGCTCTCCGCGTGGTGTGGCTTCGCCCGGCGCAGATCCGTTTGCCGGAACCTCGACGGACTCCGCTCCACGCGGCGCGACTTCGCCCCGCGCAGGCCCGTCCGCCGCAACCTCGACGGAATCCCCTCCACGCGGCGCAGCTTCACCCCGCACAGGCCCGCCCGCCGCAACCTCGACAGATCCCGCTCCACGCGGCGCAGCTTCACCCCGCACAGGCCCGCCCGCCGGAACCTCGACAGATTCCGCTCCGCGCGGTGTGGCTTCGCCCCGCGCAGATCCGTTTGCCGCCACTTCGACAGGTTCCGCTCCGCGCGGCGCAGCTTCGCCCGACGCAGGCCCGTTCGCCGGGACCTCGACGGAATCCGCTCCGCGCGGCGCAGCTTCAGCCCGCGCAGGCCCATTTACCGGGACCTCGACAGGTTCCGCTCCACGCGGCGCGGTCTCGCCTCGCGTCGTCGCGTCCGGCGGTGGTGCGCCGGAGGCAGGGTCGGCAGCGGCGAGTCCAGTCGAAGGCGGTCCGGCGAGTGCTGGGTCGCTTGGGGTGGTTCCGTCGGGAGTGGTGCCGCTCGGTGTCGGGGCGTTCGGTGGAGGTTCGGCGGGAGCGGTTTCGGTGGGTTGCTGGGCGTCCGGTTGGGGGCTCGGGATTGGTGCTTCGTGGGGACGCTGGTCGGTGGGCTGTGTGTCGTGCGGGGGCGGAACTTCGGCGGGCCGGGGCTCCGCTGCGGGGTTTGCCAGTTCAGGGCTGGACGATTCGGCCGATGAGTGCTGTGGGGTCGCAGCTGTGCTCGGTGTCGGCGGCTCCATGGATGGCTCCGTCGCCGGTGCCGTCTCGGGCTGCGTCGCGGCAGGCGGCTGGTCGGACGATGCGGGTTCTGGATCGACAGTGGCAACGTCCGAAAGCTGTTCCGACGCAGCTTCGGTGGGCCGATGCGCTGATGCCGGCTGGGCGCTCTCGTGTTGCTCAGTGGCACCAGGCGTTTCGAGGGGCTGTTCAGGCCCCGGGGGCTGGTGCGGTTCCCGCTGTTCAGCCGGTTCCTGCAACTGTGCCGAATCGGTCGCGTGCTGCTCCGGGGCGGGATTCTGGTTTGAGTGCGGACCGGCTGAGTCGGGTGGTTCCTCAGTCTGCACAGGTTGGGTGGGCTGTTGCTGAACCCAGGACTCCTCGGCTGCAGGCTCGGAGAGCGCGTCGACCTGGTGCTCTTCCTCGCCGACGTGCGGGAGGGCCGGCTCGGACTGCGGCTGGTTCGACTCTGCCTGTGCTGGGCGCTGGACAGTTTCGGGCTCTGCGCCGGGCCTGGTCGGCGTCCGCGAGTCCGATGGCGCAGCGGCTGGTTCTGCGGCGGAGGGCGGCTGAAGTGCAGAAGGCGGGTGCTCAGCTGCTCCAGGCTGGTGGGCAACCGGTGGCACGTCCGCAAGAGGTGCCGTCGACTCCCGTCGGGACGCGTGGGGCGCCTGCGCGGCAAAGCTGCTGCTCACCTGGGGCTGAGGTCCGGTGACCGCAGGCGGCGGGGCGACCTCAGGAGGGTCGACGAGCTCCGGCGCAAGAGGTTCGGCAGGCAGGAGCGGCGCCGGTTGGGCGACTGGCGCCGTGTACGCGCTCTCGGGTGGCAACACGCCCGGCTCGGGCGTCTGGGCGATCGGCGTCTGGCCGGCGGGTGGGGTGATCGGCCCGGGCGGTGTGGCAGGTGCCGAGGTCCACTGGGGGTGCGAGGTCACCGGCATGTGAGCCGGGACAGGAGGGACAGCCGGATCCCAAGGAACAGAACCCTGAACCGCCGGGCCACCCGGTGTGAAGGCGGGGGCTGACCCGGGCGGAGTCGGGCCTGCGGGTGGGTGCCAGCCCGCTGATTCGGCGCTCGGTGCGGATGTGGCCCTATCGGATTCGCTGCCTGGACGTTGCTGTCGTTCTGGCGCACCCGGAGTCGACTGCCAGGTTGTCGGCTCGGGCGATGGCGGACCCGAAGGAGGCGTCAGCCAGCCCACCGGCGCCGGGGCCGGTGGCCCTGGCGGAGCCGGCTGCCAGGCCGCCGACGCCCGCGGACCAGGCGGAGCCGACTGCGAACCCGTTGGCTCAGAACCAGGCTGGGTGGAAGAGGCCGGCTGCCAACCCGCCGAGGGAGCACCCGCCGAACCAGCAGGACCCTGCTGCCGGCTCGTCGCCTCAGAACCAGGCTGAGCCGCAGTGGTCGACTGCCAGCTCGCGGCTTCGCCACCCGCCTGGCCGACAGGACCCTGCTGCCGGCTCGTCGCCCCAGAACCAGGCTGGGCAGCCGTGGTCGACTGCCAGCTCGCGGCTTCGCCACCCGCCTGGCCGACAGGACCCTGCTGCCGGCTCGTCGCCCCAGAACCAGGCCGGGCAGCCGTGGTCGACTGCCAGCTCGCGGCTTCGCCACCCGCCTGGCCGACAGGACCCTGCTGCCGACTGCCCGGCTCAAGTCCAGGCTGAGCAGCCGGAGGTGCCTGCCAACTCGTCGACTCGGGCGGAGCAGCACCCGGCTGCCACCCCGCCTGCTCAGGGGCGCGGCCCGGCGCGTCCGGAGCACTCCCCTCGAACCCGGCATCCGTCCCGTCGGGTTGAGGAACGGTGCGCCACACCGGCGCGGGCCCGATGTTCATCGGCGCGGGGGCCTGCAGTGGCTGGGCCGGGGCGGGCGCGGCGGGGCGAGGGGCGGGTTTCGGGATCGGGTCCAGGCACGACACGAGCACGGTCGTGTTCACGGGGTCCTCGACTTTGCGCCCGCTGCGTTCGCGGTAGATCATTTCGCCGTCGGTGTCGATTTCGACGAGGTAGCCGGCTTCGGCGAGTTGTTCTTCGTCCAGGTCGACGAGTTGTTCGTAGCGCGAAGGGACCACTCGGTAGATCGGCCAGGCGAGCCGGGAGTGTTCCGCGTGGAATTGGGCGAGCAGGGCGGCCATCTGTTGCTGCCACGGCAGCGACATGCCTTCGGCCAGGGAGCGCGGCAGCACGACGTAACCGGCGTCCACGCCGGGCCAGCCGTGGGCCAGGTGGTCGGCCAGGGGTGTGCTGGAAGCGGGGTGCGCGGCCTGCCGCGGCGGCTGGGGTGCGCCGAACAGCGTCCGCGGGTCCTGGGGCTCGCCCTGGGGCTTGCCGCGTTTGCCGAATTTCCGTGCCACGTGTGTCATCCTCTGCCAGCGCGCGGCCGCGTGCTCGTGGACAGGCCGCGACTTCGGGTGAATCCGCCCCGCGATCCAGCGGGCCTGGCGGTCACCCCGGTCCGGGTCAAGAGCCGGTGACTCCCGAACTCCATGCTAGACGCCGGGACGCACCGCCTGCGGCACCACTTCAGCCTCGTCGAAGGAGAACGGGCGCACGTGCACGGGCACGCCCGTCTGCTGGGCCTCGACGATCTTGCCGTCGCCCAGGTACATCGCGACGTGGTGGATCGTCGACGGGTCGGCCGGGTCCGTCGCGAGGAAGATCAGGTCACCGGGCTGCGCCTCGCGCACCGGGAGCATCGCGCCGGCCTTGTACTGGTCCTGGGAGACGCGCGGCAGGATCACGCCGGCCGACTCGTAGGCGCGCAGCATGAGACCGGAACAGTCGTACGCGTTGGGACCGGTCGCGCCCCACACGTACGGCTTGCCCAGCTCTCCCAGCGCGAACTTGATGGCCTGCGCCGCCGCCTGGCTCGGCGGGAGCGCCGCGCCCAGGCCCTCGCCGCAGCCGGACGCGTTGACGACCTGGCCCAGGTTCTCGACCAGCACCGAAGCCATCGCTTCCCAGCGGTGGTAGCGGTCGGGAAAACCGGAGCGTTCGACGGCCTGCGCGGCGTCGCCCGGGCGTTCGTTCTGCCAGCCGGGGACGGCGAGCAGCACGTCGTAGAACTTGTTGATCGCGTAGTTCGGGTTGGTGACCTCCGCCGTGCTGCCCCAGTTCATCGACGGGCGCATCTGGAAGATGCCGAGCGAATCGCGGTCGCCGTAGGTGAGGTTGTGCAGGCCCGATTCCGTCATGCCGGCCTGGATCGCCACCTGCCACGCGCGCGGCGAGAGGCTGCGCTGCTTGCCGATGGAGATGATGAGCGAGACGATGCCGCGCTGCTCGTCGTCGAGGTTGCCGGCCTGGGCCGCGCCCTGCTGGGGCTGGCCGGGCTGGGTGGGGCCGATCGCGGCGTCGCACGAGGTGTTGAGGATCCCGCCCGCGGCGGCTTCCTGCTGGTCCACCACCACTTTCGTCACGGTGCTGGCGGTGAGCACCGTCGCGAAAACGGCGGCGACGATCACCGTGACGAGGATCGCGATCTTCACCGGGTCAGCTCGCCTGGTCGTAGTCCGAAACCCGCCACCCCGCACCGGTGTTGACCACGGTGATGAGCAGCTTCGGACCGTCGGTGGGGACGATGACCTTGACGGAGCTGGTGAACGAGGACTCGACGGCGGGTTCGCCGGTCACGCGCGTGGCCGGGATGTTCGCGGGGTCCACAGTGGACATCACGGGGAGGAACTCGTCGGTGGTCAGCGGGCGCATGCCCTTGAGCCAGTCGGCGTTGCTGATGCCCTCGGGGTGGTTGACCCACGCGGTGGCCCACTGCTTGGCGACGTCGACGGCCTCGGGGTTCGGCGGCGCGGACGTCGGGGTCAGCAGCGGGCTCGACAACCGCGTCGGCAGGGTTTCGGTGCTGGGCACGGGCGCCGCGACCCCGGTCGTCGGCGCCGCGGACGAGGTGGCCGCCGGCCCGGCGGGCGTCGCCGTGGCCGGTTTACCCATCACCTTCGGCAGCACGATGCCCAGCGCGGTGACCAGGATCGCCAAGAAGACGACCGTCCCGGCGAGGTGGCGGGGTGAACGCAGCGGGAATCCCCACAGGCGGCGGTAGACCGCGGCCCGGCCGCGGTTGGTGCGGATCGGCATCCGTCACCGCCCCATGGCTTGGTCGGTGTCGCGCACCTCGATGCCACGTGAAGGCCGGTACAGCACGAAAACGGACTTGCCCGCCACCACTTCGGGATCCACCCGGCGCGGCTGCGCGCGGACACCCGGCGGCGTGTACCCGCCGGCTTGTTCCGGAATGGACTCCGGGTAGTCGCGTTCGGACGAACGCATCCGCGACGGGATCACCACCGGTTCCGGTTCGTCGCTCCAGCGCCGGTCGGCCACCGGGGACGTGTCGACGCGCCGGCTCTCCCGCGACGGCACGCGCCGGGCGCCGACGGCGTAGTCGCCGGGGTCCCCGCCCACCGGGTTGTACTGCCCGAACACCGGCGAACCGCCGCCACCGCCCGCGGGCAGCGCGCCTTGCGCGCCGCTCGAGCCGACCGCTCCGGGCCACGGCGCACCGGACCACGCGGCGGCGGGCCGGGCGGACCGCGAACCGTTGTCGAGGCGCTGCGCGCTGGCGAAGACCGCGGCCTCCGGCCGGTAGCGCCCGCCGCCGACGGTGGCGCCCATGGGGCCCCGGGCTTCGCCTTCGATTTCGTCGCTTTCGCGGACGTTCTGCCAGAACTCGTCCTGTGGCGTCGGCCCGGCCTTCTTGCGGAAGCGCGAAAAGATCCCCGCGTTCGGCCCGGGCACGGCGGCGCCGACCATGCTCACGGACATCTCGACCATCTGCCACAACCGCCGCACGGGCCGTCCGACGAGGAAGAGCAGCACCGTGATCAGTCCGGCGAGGACCATCTGCGTGAGCAGGTTGAGCGAGTTTCCGGCGTCGAAGATGGCCTGCAGCAGCAGGGCGTGCACACCCGCCAGCACCGACAGCACGACCAGGTTGAACGCGATCCCGCCGGCGACCTTCAGCACGCGGCGCAGGATGTCCGGGTGCAGCAGCGCGACGAGCCCGATCAGCGGCGCCGTGAGGGTGAACAGGCGGATCAGCACCTGCGCGAGCAGCACGGACGCCTTGGCCAGGAGCTGGAAGAGGGAGTAGACCACGCTCTGGCCCAGCGCGAGGAACCCGGCGCCGGTGCGCCCGCCGGACTCCCCGGTGAAGTACCCGGTGGCGGGGCCGAGCTTGGTGGAGATGTCCTTGAAGGCGGCCTTCTTGGCGTCGACGACGTTCTGCTTGGCGTCGTCGACGTTCACGAGCTGGTCGCGGGTGAACGCCTGCGCGTCGAGCAGCGGTTTGCCGAACTGGTCGGCCTGCGGCGCCGTGGGCGAGCCGAACTCACCGCGCAGCCAGTTGTCGTAGACGATCTGCGTGTGCAGGTTCGTCGGCAGGATGTCGCGGACGATCCGGTCGGAGGTCTCGTCGACGAAGCCCGCCTGGATGTTCGTGGTGGTCTGCACGATCGCTTTGTCGATCGGGTCGAAGTACCGCAGCATCGCCAGCGACGACGCCGCCAGCCACACACCCGCGAGCGCGTACAGCGCCCGCTTGCTGACCCCGGCGAGATCACCGCGCCAGATGTTGCGGAACAGCATGATCGACATGATCAGCGCGACCAGACCGAACAGCTGCGCGTAGATGTTGTTGTAGACCTTCTCCGCGCCCGACTTCACCGCGTTGTAGATCGGGTTCAGCAGCCCGCCCTCGAGCACGGTGTAGTGCAGCGAGTTCGTGGCGCCGACGATGTTCTTGCCGATGTTGAACAGCTGGTTGCCCGCCCACGTGTCGATGGTCGAGCTGGGCGAGGCGATGGCGGACAGCGCCGTGCAGTTGGTCTGGTAGGTGTTCCAGACCATGCCCGCGTAGTCGTAATCGATGTACGCGCTGCCCGGCTCGCCGTGGCCCTCCGGCGGGTCGATCGCGCCGACCATCCCGGCGCCGGGACGCTCGGGGTTCGGGGATTCACCGCACGCCGCGGCGTTGGCCGACGGCGCCATGATCACGGTCTGCAGGCCGAGGATCGTGATGACGGCCACCATGGCAGCGCGCCGGCTCGGCCGGCGCGCGCCCGGTTGGGGCCCCTGTTTGATCCGCCGCTTGAGCGCGTGCCAGCCGGCGGCGATCGACAGGACGAACGCCAGCGTCCAGACCGTGTTCACGCGGCATCCCTGCCGGTACCACCCTTGCCGCCCGCGCGGGCGTGTCGGTCGGGGTGACCGTGGGATCCGTTGCCGTTCTGCACCGCGCCCTCCACCTCGCCGGTCTCGGACGCGAGCGGGTCCGGGGACCCGAGCAGCTGCTCGTCGGTGAGGCCGACTTCGAGTTCCGCCTGGAATTCGAAGTCCTGCTCGAGCTCGTCGTCCTCTGGTGGGGTGGGGACGTACGGGGCGGGCTCTTCCTCGTGGGGCAGCACGAGGTCGGTGCCGGGCTTGGTGCGCGCGTCGGGCGAGCCCGGGGTGGTGTCCATGACCGAGCGCAGCTGGTCGAGGTGCGGGCCGGAGAAGTCGACGCGGATGCGCTCCACGCCGCCGGCGCCGTCGCCGAAGATGAACTGGCGGGGTTCGACGTCGCGTTCCACGCCGCGCTGCGCGCCGGGGCGGCGGCCGAGCGCGGCGACGACCTGCTCGTAGCCCACGCCGACCGGCACCTTCAGCAGGCGCAACGCGTCGGCCTGGGCGTCGTCGTCGTCGAGGCGGCCGACGAAGACCGAGTCCAGCAGCGCGACGAAACCCTGGATCTTCAGGAAGTCGGCCGGGATCTGGGAGGACAGCAGCACCCGGACGTTCCACTTGCGCGAGTCACGCGCGAAGCGGTTCATCAGCACGCGCCCGGTCGGCACCTCCGACAGGAAGAACGCCTCGTCGATCCAGACGCCCTTGCGCAGCTCCTTGGGCTTTTCGTAGACCGACCGCTGCGTGAGCCACGCCGCGAGGTTCAGCATCTCGACGCCGAGCGACTCCGCGTCCGTCCAGTACTCGCGCGGCACGCCGTCCTTCGGCAGGGTCAGGCCCGCCATGGTCAGCACGGTCATGCGGTCGTCGCGGCTCTCGGCGTACGGGTCCGCGTCGCGCTCCGGGATCAGCAGCGCCATGCGCTCGCGCATCTCGTCGAGGAAGTCGGCGACGACGACCGCGTGCTCGTGGTGCTCGCTCGAGTCGCGGCGCAGCGCGTCGATGACCTGGCCCGGGTCCGCGTCGAAGCGGCCGCCGACCGCGCGGACGGCGCGCAGCAGCACGATCCGCGTCTGCGCCATGCGCGACACCTCGTACGGCAGCACGCCGGTGAGCACGTCGAGCACCAGCCGCCGCCGGGTCGCGCCCGCCAGCGCCTTCTCGCGGCGCCACGAGCGTTCCGGGTCGTCCTCGTCCATGAAGTGCTCGAGCAGCGGGTCGGCCACGACGCGGTACGGGTTGAGGATGCCGGGCTGCGCGTTGAGCAGGTTGATCGGCCGGGCGTACGGCCTCAGTTCCGGTAGGTCGCACAGCCGCGAGAGCGGACCCGAGGGGTCGAGGATCGTCCAGTGCGCCCCGGAGCGCAGCGTCTTGTAGACGATGCCGCCACCGAGGAACGACTTGCCGCCACCCAGGCCGGCCACCATCGCGGTGAGGCCCGAGCCGTCGCGGATCTCCTGCGCCATCCACGGGTCCCACGCCACCGGGCGGCGGGTCGCGGTGACGGTCTCGCCGAGCAGGATGCCGCGCCGGTCACCGACCTCCGCGGTCGCCGTGGGCACGGCCGACGCCGTCCAGACCACCGACCCGCGGCGCATGTACGCGGCCGACGCGAGCGGCTCGCCCGGGATGAACTCGCGGGCCATCGCGTACTGGGCTTCGGGGTGCTCGATCGCGACCTTCGGCTTGTACAGGTCGAGCAGCTGCTGGGCCAAGCGCAGCGCGTCGCGCTCCGTCGGCCCCGACACGGCCAGCCGCCACCACGACCGCACGCGCGTGGCCAGCGCGGTGAAGCCCGACGTCATCTCGTCGTCGATCTCCAGCACGCGCCCGGCCTGGCGCGCCAGCGACTGCGGCGGCTCCAGCTCGTGCTCGTCGGTGTAGTGCTTGACCTGCGAACGCACCTTGTTCATCTGGCGCTGCAGCTCGCCGGAGACCTCCTCGGGCCGGCGCACGTAGATGCGCGCGGACACCTCGACGGCGGCGGGCAGGCGGTCGGCGTGCTGGATCCACGGATCGTCGACCTCGGGGATCTGCAGGCCGTGCATCTGGCCGACGGTCAGCACGGCGAGGTGCCGCGACACGCCGGCGTTGGAGCCCGTGCGGCCGCGGACGGTGACCGTCGGCGCGTACGGGTCGGCGTGGAAGTCGGCCGCGTCGGTGAAGCTGGCCAGGTCCTCCGGCTCCCACGCGGCACCCGGCACGGCGGGCATGTTCCGCGGCGCGGGCAGGCCCAGCGAGCACGAGCGGTGCATCAGCCAGGACATCTCCTCGGCGTGCACGGGCCGGCCTTCCAGCCCCGCGGTGCCGATGACCTGGTCGAGGTGCTCGACCTCCGAGTCCAGCGCCACCAGTTCGGCGTCGACGGCCTCGGGCAGGATCTTGCGCAGCACGGGCGCGGCGCGTTCGACAGCCCGGTCCACCATGCGCCGGGTCTGCACCTGGACGCCGAGGTAGACCTCTTTTTCGGCCATCGAGCGGCCCATCAGCTGCTGCTGCTCGCCGATGAGGTAGTCGTCGAAGGACAGCGCGCCCGGCACGTCCTGCGGCCGCCCGACGGCGTTGTGCACGTGGGCCTCGGCCCACATGCGGATCGGGTACGGGCGGTTCGTCACGCGCAGGTGCAACCACCGGCCCTGCAGCTCGGCGTACTGGCCCGCGATGGCGGCGATCAGGTCGCGGCGCTGCGAGTCGGAGCGGAACGACCACCGCTGCGGCGCCAGGCGGTACCAGGCGTAGACCTCGTGCCCGGTGCGCAGCAGGTGCCCGTCGATGCTGCGCGCGGCGATCGACGGCGTGTACGCGGGGATGGCCTGCTCCCCCGGCAGCCGCCGGGCTTTGCCTCCCGAGGAGGAGTTCCTCGGCGATGGCTGCCGGACCTGCTGGGGCGTCTCCCAGGCGCCCGTGGGCACGCCTCGATCACGCTTTCCTCGGCTTCCGCCGCGACCGAACAACGACTACCTCCCGGCCCGAGCCGCGGGGCGGCTCCGGCGCGCTCGTGGTGCTCCCTGTGCTCCGGCCGTCGTCCCGGTGCCCTGGCCGTGGCCGTGGTGCCGGTAGGCCCGCTTCCTCTTGTGCTTCGGCAGCGGGCGCTCGGCCCGCACGCGGATACGGCTGGCGCTCACCGCGCCACCCGTGGCCGCGGTCGTCTCCCGCGGTGTGTTCAGCTCGCGCCCGGCCATCGCGACCACCGCGCCCAGCGGGCGCTCGTGGCTGATCTTCGCGGTGATCAGCCGGGTGATCACGATCGTGGCCACGAACGCCCACGCCGTGGAGAAGAATCCGAAGCTCCAGCCCGCCCACCTCTCCACGGTGAGTACGAGCAGGAAGATGGGTATGCCGATGAGCCACGCGACGTAGCGGGCTCTCCAGGGAAAAGTCGCCTTCGGCGGGCCGAGCCAGACGGCGTCGACCCGGTAGACCTCGTCATCCGTCCTGATGCGCACGCCTGCTCCGCCTCAGCCCGTGAACAGGCCGGCGATCCACTGGCCCACGTTGACGCCGGCGCCGCTGACCGCGAGTCCGATGATGGCGAGCGCGATGACCACACCGGCGAGCCGGCGCATGACACCCGCGTTGTCGCCCTTACCGCCACCGAGCCAGAGCAGCAGGAGGGCGACGGCCAGCAACACCAGGGGGACGATGTTGTCGAGCAACCAGTTTCGGACGTTGCCGGTGCCGAGTTCGCCGGCGGCCAGCGTCTCGAGGGTGGTCATGGTGGTCATCGCGATACTCCCGGTGCGCGGACGGTACCGCGCGGTTCTGGCTTCGGCGAAGCCTCGAACAACATCATGGCGTCACATGCGGTAGTGGTCAAAGCGCGCAGTGTAATGTCGACTTGTGGACGCGGGCGGGGGGTCGGGGTCGTCTGGTCAGAATTCCTCGCCCTCCATCATGCTGGCAAGGGTGCTGGGTATTAAGACCGGCCACCCGGATTTCGCAGTGGACCGACGAAGTCACCGTACTGGGAGTGCTTTGCTCACTCTGGGTACTTCCCGTGCGGACGTGCGGCGGCCGAAACCAGTGTGACATGCCCCGTTCGGCCTCCCCTCACGAGTCCGCTGAGTGAGCACCACGCTGCTTTCGCTACGCGTTCGCGGCTGCGGCGCAGTGAGGCGCTTGTCACGATACGCGCAAGTCGCGCGGGGGTTTTCACTACATAGCGTGATACAGGACAACGGGCACGAGCCGTGCCTTATCGATCTGCCTAGAGGTTTCGCGGAAACGCGCCGGCATTGACCACGGCGCGGCTCAGCGGCCGGCAGAGCTCGGCCAGGCGGGTGGATTTTTCCTCACCGAGGTGCGTCCAAGGCTCTTCCGACGCCGCGTTCGTGGCGGCTTCGACGCGCTCCCGCAACTCGGCCCCCTTGTCCGTGAGATCACCGTCGGGGCCGATGACGCCCTGCCGGTTCAGCCGGTTCACAGCGGCGTCCCACTGCTCCTCGCTCCAGCCACGGGTGCGCTTCGCCATCTCGGGCGTGAAGCCGGCGCCGCTCGCGACGTGGGTGACGAGGGCGTCGAGCCCGGTCAGCCCGTGCACCAGGAGCGCGGCGACGTGGGCGTCGCCTCGGTGCTCGCGCAGGAGCGTGAGCGCGTGCCAGAGGACCAGGTGCGGCTTTCCGGGCCACGCCAGGCTCGCGTGCCCGGCGTACAGCGCTCGCCCCTCCGGGCGGCAGCCGCCCGCGGCTTCCCGCGCCAGCTCGGCGGCCTCGGCCACTTCGCCGCCCTGCAGGACTTCGTCGCCGAGGAGCCGCCGGTAGGCCTCGTCGACGGCGTTCAGGCGCGCTTCGAGGACGGCCTCGGGCGTCGCGCAGGTCCAGGCGCGCGGGATGTGCCGCTCGACGACCTCCGGGTTGAAGTTGTAGAACGTCGCGGTGACGACCCCCGCCCCCACCGCCCCCAACGGCGCCGAGCGGCTCGCGAAGTACGTCATGCGCCCCGGCCGCAGCCCCGCCGCGGTGAGGTGCCGCTCGGCCTCCGGGACGAAGTAGATCAGCGAGTGGAGGGTGTCGAAGGTGCCCTTGAACTTCTTCGCCGCGTCGGCTGCTTCACCCATGGCCCCGGATGCTACCGGGCGGTAGGCGCGGGGTGCGCGCTCGTCGGCTCCCGCCGGACAGGCCCCCGCCGGACAGGCCCCCGCCCTCCCGAGGGGGGCGTCCCATGCCCATTCTACCGGCCGGCACCGACGATTCTGTCGAGATCGCCGCAGGTCGGGGTAGTTGTCCACAACTCGGTCAGGCATCCACAACTCGGTTGGGGGATGGCAGAGGCGGGATTTGAGGGGTTGATCAAGCAGCAGGTGCGGGCAGGGGCGGAACGGTGGGGAGCAGTGGTCGAGGGGGGCGCGGCCGAGGAACGGAGACTCGACGAGGGAGATCGGCTTCGGAAGGCAGCGCCGCGAGAGGCGGCAGTCGCGGCGTGCCGGCATCAGCACCAGCACGAATACACGAACGCGTCGGGCCGGCACCGGACACGGGGCAGCACCGGAAGGCAGTACGAACACGGCGGTCCGGCACCGGGCACCGGGCACCGGGCACCGGGCACCGGGCACCGGGAGCATCAGAAGACAGCCCGGAAAAGTCGGATCAGCACCACCAAGTACCACCAGCAGGGCGCAAGCACGACAAGCCGGCAAAGCCATGCCGGACCAACACCGGCACCGCCACCAGCAGGACGCCGCCATCAGCAGGACGGCCGCCGCCACAAGCACCACAAGCCGGCGCGACCGCGCCGGACCAACACCGGCACCCGGCACCGCACCGGCACCCGGCCCCGCGAAAAGACCGCCCCGAAAACGGGGCGGACGAGTTGGCATGTAAGCCGGATCCTGTTCCTGGCGCGGCCTTGCGGCCGGCCGGGCGACGGTCATCCATCTCGGCCTGCCGTTGCCGGCAGGCTCCAGCGGCCTACCCGCAGGCATCGGACGGGCCGTCCTCAGGCGCCTGCGCAGGAGCGCGAGCTCCCTCTTGGCCTTGCTCCGGGTGGGGTTTACCGAGCCACCCCGGTCGCCCGGGGTGCTGGTGGTCTCTTACACCACCGTTTCACCCTTACCGCCGTCCGGGGACGGCGGCGGTCTGTTCTCTGTGGCACTGTCCCGCGGGTCACCCCGGGTTGCCGTTAGCAACCACCCTGCCCTGCGGAGTCCGGACTTTCCTCGGACCGGGTCACCCCGATTCGCGACCGTCCTGCCAACTCGTCCGCTCGACGATCGTACCGTCCGCGCACCGGACGGACGCCCGGCGGGGCGAGCAGTTCGACCGCGCCGAGCGTCACGATCACGGCGAGCGCGGCGAGCTCCAGCAGTTGCACGAGGCCGAACACCGCCGACCACCTCCTTCCGCTCGGGAATACGCGCCGCGCGGCGGGGTGGTTCAAGTGGATCTGTACCAGGTCCTTTGTGGAGGATCCCAGCGCGTGGAAGGCCGTTGACCCCGTTTCGGCGCCGCTGTTTCACTCGCCGCATGTCCGCGCCAGACCTGCACGAGCCCCTGAAATTCGCCTACTGGGTCCCGAACGTGAGCGGCGGCCTGGTCACCAGCGACATCGAACAGCGCACCGACTGGGGATACGAGTACAACAAGGAGCTCGCCGTCCTGGCGGAGAACAACGGCTTCGAGTACGCCCTGACCCAGGTCCGTTACACGGCCAGCTACGGCGCCGCCTACCAGCACGAATCCACCGGGTTCAGCCTCGCGCTCCTGCTCGCCACGCAGCGGCTGAAGGTCATCGCGGCGATCCACCCCGGACTGTGGCACCCCGGCGTGCTGGCGAAGTTCGTCGCCAGCGCCGACGTGATCTCCGGCGGCCGCGCGGCCATCAACGTCGTCAGCGGCTGGTTCAAGGACGAATTCACCAAACTGGGCGAACCGTGGCTCGAACACGACGAGCGGTACCGCCGCACGGAGGAGTTCATCCGCACCGTCCGCGAACTGTGGACCGACGACCACGCCTCGTTTTCGGGGGACTTCTACCGCGTCCACGACTTCGACGTCAAACCCAAGCCCGTGCCCGCGCCCGGCCGGCCCCACCCGGAGATCTTCCAGGGCGGCAACTCCACCGCGGCCCGCGGCGTCGCCGGCCGCGTGTCCGATTGGTACTTCAGCAACGGCAAGGACTACGACGGGTTCAGCGAGCAGGTCTCGGACGTCCGGCAGCACGCCGCCGGCCGCACTGTCCGCTTCGGACTCAACGGCTTCGTCATCGCCCGCGACACGGCCGCCGAAGCCGAAGCGGTACTGCGGGAGATCGTCGAAAAGGCGAACGTCCCGGCGGTCGAAGGCTTCCGCGCCGCCGTCGCGCAGGCCGGCAAGTCGACGGCCGACTCGAAGGGCATGTGGGCGGACTCGGAGTTCAAAGACCTGGTGCAGTACAACGACGGGTTCCGCACGCAGCTGATCGGGACGCCGGAGCACATCGCGGACCGGGCGCTCGAGTACAAGAAGCGCGGGGCGAACCTGTTGCTGCTGGGGTTCTTGCACTATTTGGAGGATGTGGAGCAGTTCGGGAAGACGGTGCTGCCGATCATCCGGGAGAAGGAACGGGACCTGGCGAAGGGGAAGGGTGTTCCGGAGCCGGTGGGGATTTGAGGTGGTTTGTGAGCGGCTCAGAATGGCGGGGGTTGGGCTGGCGGAGGTTGGTTGCGGGGTCGTCCGGGTTTGAGCTGGCTGGGATCTGAAGTTCAGTTGACGTCGACCGCGCCATGAACTTAGGCGGTCACCCAGCGCAGTAAGGCGGCTCGAAGTTCGGCCGGGCCCGGCGGCTGGCAGCTGAGACGTTTCGTTGCCGCTGAGCGCGCCATGAACCTGGGCGGCCACCCAGCGCGGGTTATGTAAGGACACTCCATGGGCGGAGCAGGTCCTATTCGTCTGAGAACTTCGGCAGGCGCCGAGAGTGCTGTGGGTTTTCCCGGCGCAGGTTCATCAAGGCCTCGCCCTGGGCGCCGGACTCTGGCGGCTGAGACGTTCGATGGGTGGCCCGGCCTGCCCGGCGGGGTTCGCCGAACGGTTCAGCACGGAGATCGGCCCCGTGGCGGAGTCCCTGCCGCGGATGGCTGACCGGACGGGGCGCGATTGTCCACGATTCTGGTGCGGTGTGGGCTGGCGAATTCTGGTTTGTCCACATGGTCGGCGAGTTGTGGATGAACAGCACCGTTTGCGGCTTCGTGGCGGGTTTTGTCGGTGGTGGCCGATAAAATGGAGCGGGGTCAGCCCCCAGGGCGGGCGGGGCCCTGTCTGGTGGGGGGTTGTGGCTGGTGGATGCAGGTCGCCGGCACCGCAGGGCGAGCCGGCAGCCGCAGCGTGAGCCGACGAACGTGGGATGAGTCGGCGCTTTCCGCCGAAGTCGGCGCCCGCGCCCGCGGGCCAAGCTGCTCCCCCGCGATCCTGTACGCGGTCGCGGCCGCCTCGGCGTTCCTGTACGCGATCGCAGCCGCCTCGGCGTTTTGTACGCGGTCGGACCCGCCCTCGGCGTTTTTGTACGCGGTCGCAGCCGCCTCGGCGTTTTGTAGGCGGTCGGACCAGCCTCGGCGTTCCTGTACGCGATCGGAGCCGCCTCGGCGTGATGGTGCGCGGAGCGTGCCGCGGGGCGACGGTCGAAGCTGGCCCCGTGTCTTGTGAGCGGAGCGTGCCGTGGCGCGAAACGGTGTCCGCATCGGGGTGTGAGCCGGCGGCCGGTGAGAGTGGCCCGTACTGGTGGCCGGTGGGAGCAGCCGGGGCCCGGTGAGGCAGCCCACGCCGGGCCTGTGGTGGGGCGGTCGGCGGCTAGCGTTCAGCTGTGCCCGAGCCCCTTGCCGCCGTTGTGAGTTTGGTTTTGCTGGCCGTGACGTTGGGGTTCGCGATGGTGCGGCCGCGCGGGTTGCCGGAGGCGGTGGTGGCCGTGCCGGTGGCCGGGGTGGTGCTGGGGCTGGGGTTGGCGACGCCGGCGGCGGCGTGGGGGCGGGTCGGGGAGATCCTGCCGACGATGGGGTTCCTGGCGGCCATCCTGCTGGTCAGTCACCTGGCCGCGATCGACGGCGTGTTCACGTGGCTGGGCAGCCGGCTCGCCGAGGTGTGCCGGGGGGAGGCGAGGCGGCTGCTGGTGCTGACGTTCGCCGCGGCGGCGGGGGTGACGGCGGTGCTGAGCCTGGACGCGACGGTGGTCCTGCTGACGCCCGTGGTGATGGCGACGGCGGAGAAGCTGCGGCTCGAGTCGAAACCCCACGTCTACGCGTGTGCGCACCTGGCGAATTCCGCGTCGACGCTGCTGCCCGTGTCGAACCTGACCAACCTCCTCGCGTTCGCGGCGTCCGGGCTGACCTTCGCGGGGTTCACGGCGCTCAGGGCGTTGCCGTGGCTGGTCACGCTCGCCCTCGAACTGGTGGTGTTCACGCGGTTCTTCAGGAGGGACCTCCGAGGCCCGCGGAGCACGCAGCAGCCGCAGCACCGGGGAGCGCCGGTGTTCGCGCTGGTCGTGCTGGCGGCGATGCTGGTCGGGTTCGCGGTCGGGGAGTTCGGGCACGTCGCGCCGGTCTGGATCGCCGCGCTGGCGGCGCTGGTGCTCAGCGCCAAAGCGCTGGCGGAACGCAAGATCAGGCCGTGGCAGGTGGTCACCGAGGCGTCACCGCTGCTGGTCTTGTTCGTGCTGGGGCTGGCCGTCACGGTCGAAGCTGTGGACCAGCACGTGCTCGGCGGCGTGCTCGAACAGCTCCTGCCCACCACGGCGGGCCTGCCCGAGCTGCTGCTGGCGACGGCGGTCGCGGCGGTGCTGGCGAACCTCGTCAACAACCTGCCCGCGACGCTGATCCTGCTGTCGGTCCTGGGTGACCACCCGAACACCGGCGTCCTGCTCGCCGTGCTGATCGGGGTGAACGTCGGCCCGAACGCGACCTACCTCGGCTCGCTGGCGACGCTGCTGTGGCGCCGCGTGCTGGCGCGCCACGGGCACAAGCCGCGAGCGCTCGAGTTCCTGAAACTCGGCGCGCTCACGACCCCGCTCACGCTCGCCGCCGCGACGACCGCGCTGTGGGTGGTCCTGCCTTAGGAGGCCCGCGGCGGAATGGTCTGGCCGGGCTCCAGCGTGGGACCGCAGTCGTCGAGGCCGTTGCCGAAGCGGTAGGCCTCGACGTCCATCATCGTGGTCGCCGCGTAGTGCTGGACGGCTTGGAGCTTGGCCAGGTCCGTGACGGCGTCCTTGCGCACCCAGTCACCGTTGCGCAGGCCCGGACCCGGGTAGATGAAGATCGGGTAGTAGTCGCGGTCGATGCGCGGGTCGAGCGAGATGCCGTTGCCGCCGGCCCACGGGCCCCACGAGTGGATGAAGGTCGGCTTCACCGTGTCGAACACGTAGTCGCGCAGACCCGCGATGTTGTCGTCGTGGGTGAGGTCGGCGATGGGCGCGTTCACGAGTCCCGCCATGTCCACGAGCTGCAGGCGGCTGGTCATCGACGAGCCGCCGAGGTCCGGCAGCAGCAGCGAGGCCTGCTTGAGGCCCAGCATGTCGGCGTAGGTGTTGAAGCCGCGGCCGAAGCGGTCGGCGATCAGGCACGCGGGGACGGTCGGGCTCTTGATGAACTCGTCCGACTGCTGCACGAACCCGACCAGCGACGGGATGGCCGCCGCGACCACCACCACGGACGCGACGGCGCGCCAGCGCACCTTCACCGTGCGCAGCAGCTCCGCGAACGACAGCGTGCCCGCCAGCACGCCCAGCACCCACACGGGAGTCGCGAACCGGAACTGCGCCATCCAGTCGGGCACCATCACGCCGAACGCGATCACACCCAGCGCGAACGGCGTCAGCAGCGCGACCAGCGACCGGCGCCACGGCGCCTTCTTCAGCGCCCAGATCGCCACCGCCGCGAGCACCACCACGGCCGCGACCCCCGCGTACAGGGCCAGGGTGCCGGGCCGGATGACCGACATCAGGTCGGGCAGCCCCTGCTTCTTCGCCACCGACGGGTTCGCCAGTAACCGGCCGCCGAACTCGCTGTGACGCCAGGCCACGTACGCGCCGAACGGGACGGCGAAGGCCACAATGGACAGCACCGCGTAGCGGAACGAAATCCAGAACCCCGCACGCCGCACCCCGAACAGCAGGACGATCGGGTACGCACCCGCGTAGATCAGGCCTTCCGGGCGCGTCAAAGCCGCGAAGGCGACGATCACGCCCGCGGCCACCGCGACCTTCCACGACAGCGTGCGCTCCTTGCGCACGGCCGTGAACAGCACCGTCGCGAGGCCGAGCACCGCGAACGCGAACAGCGAGTTCTCCAGGCCGGACACGACCCAGATGACGAACGACGGGATCGTCGCCAGCGTCAGGCCCACGGCCAGCGTCGCGGCCCACGCGTGGCGCGGCAGGACCTGCCGGGCGACCACGTGGCAGAGGATCAGGATGCCCGCGGTGAACAGCAGGCCGAGCAGCTTCGGGAACAGCACGTAGTCGGGGATCCCGAAGAGCAGGCCGTGGTCGAACAGGCCGGCGAGCTTGCCGAGCGCCAGCAGCACCATCCACGTGGGGTCGGAGAACCCCTCGACGGGCGGCGCGCCCGGCTGCAGCACGGGGCCAAGACCGTCGGCGAGGCTGCGCGAGTAGGAGAACGTGATGGCCGCGTCGTCGACGATCCAGTGGCCGTAGCGCGTGGCGTGCCAGGCGACGGCGGCGACGCCGGCCAGCACCGCCAGCGTGGCGGCCAGCCAGCCGTGGCGCAGGCCGCGGGCGGTCTCGGGCACGACCTCTTCGGGGAGGCCGCGTTCGGATGCTTCGCTGAGTGCGCTAGCCGTCATTACCTCGTCACTGTTTCTACTCGCAGAGCTTGCCGAGAAACGCACGAGCCTGCGCCCCCCTCATGAGGGTCCCGCGTGGGACCCGCGCCGCGGCGCCGCGGTCGACACAGCACTCTAGCCAATACCGGATCGAGGGCCGCCGACACGTCGTCCCTGAGCGTGATCCGGGCCACATTTCGCCCGGTCGGCGGCGGCTCGGTCAGGAGAGGTGGCAGATGTCGTTGACGAGGTGCACGGACGAGTTGCCATCCGGGTAGAACTCCACCACCGACAGCGACGCCAGGTCCAGGTGCAGCCGGAACAGCAGGCTGGGCCCCGCGTCGAGGCCCATGCGCAGGACCGTCTTGATGGGCGTCACGTGGCTGACGACCACGACCGTGCGGCCGGTGCACTGGTCGATCAGGTCGCGCAGCGCCTGGCCGACGCGCTCGTAAACGGCGTCGAAGCTCTCCCCGCCGGGCGGGGCGCACGACGAGTCGCGCAGCCAGCAGCGGTGCAGTTCGGGGTCGCGCTCCGCGGCTTCGGTGAAGGTCAGGCCCTCCCACGCGCCGAAGTCCGTCTCGATGAAGCCCGGGTGCGTGACGAACCGGGTACCCAGCGCGTCCGCCACCGCCTGCGCGGTCTGCTTCGTCCGCGTCAGGGGCGACGCGACGATCGGCGCCGCCTCGCCGTCCTCGCCGACGAGACCCGGCATCGCGGCCAGCCGCTTCGCCGCGGCGGCCGCCTGGCTCTGGCCGCGCTCGGTGAGCGGCACGTCACCGCGGCCCGAATAACGACGGTCGATCGACATCTCCGTCTGGCCGTGGCGCAGGAGCAGCACGCGGGTCGGCGTGCCGCGCGCGCCCGTCCACCCGGCCTTGGCGACGCGGTCGGCTTCCCCGGTCTCGGTGGTCTTGACCTGCGGCTCGGGCTTGGTGCCACCGGATTTGCCGGTGCCGCCGTCCATGGCGACGTTGGCCAGCCGGTCGGCGTGCGAGTTCTCTGCGCGCGGGATCCACATGTACGTGACACGGTCGAAGCGGTCCGCGAGTTCACGCGCGCGCTGCGCCAGCGGCTGCAGCGCGGCGTGCTTGATCTTCCACCGGCCGGACATCTGCTCGACGACCAGCTTCGAGTCCATCCGCACGTCCACAGTGGACGCGCCGAGCTCGGCGGCCGCGGTCAGGCCCGCGATGAGCCCGTTGTACTCGGCGACGTTGTTGGTCACCACGCCGAGGAACTCGTGGCGCTCGGCCAGCACCTCGCCGGTGCCCGCGTCCTTGACGACCGCGCCGTAGCCCGCCGGGCCCGGGTTGCCCCGGGATCCCCCGTCGGCCTCGACGACGACGCGGTCGGTCACAGGCCCGACTCCAGGGTGCGGACGAGGACCGCCCCGCAGTTCTCGCACTGCACGACGGTGTCCTCCGGCGTCGCCTTGATCTCGGCGATCGTGTTGCGGTCCAGCTCCAGCTGGCACGCGCCGCAGCGGCGGGCCCGCAACAGCGCGGCGCCGATGCCCTTGTGCGCGCGCACGCGCTCGTACAGCTTCAACAGCGGCTCGTCGAACCGCGGCACGAGCTTCGCGCGGTCCTCCTCGCGGCGGGCGCGGGTGGTGTCGAGGTCCTTGAACTCCTCGTCGCGGCGCGCGACCGCGGCGGCCACGGCCTCTTCGGCCTTGTCGACCTCGGCGCCGGTGCGCTGCGCGTCGAGTTCCAAAGCCTCGCGCTGCTCCATCAGCTCAAGCAGGTCGTCCTCGAGCGCGCTCTGGCGGCGGCCGAGGGTCTGCAGCTCGTGCTCGATGTCGGTCATCTGCTTGGCGTTGACCGACCCGGACTCCAGCAGCTTGCGGTCGCGGTCCTCGCGCGCCCGCACCGACTCGACCTCCTTCTCCTGCCGCGCGATCTCGCGGTCCAGGTCGGAGGCGGCGGTCTGCACGGACACCAGCGCGTCGCGCTTCTCCCGCGCGGTCTTCTCACCGGCTTCGATCTCGGCCAGCTCGGGCAGGGTGCGGCGGCGGTGCTCGGTGCGGGAGAGCTCGGCGTCCACCTTCGCGAGTTCGAGCAGCTGGCGCTGGACGGCGGGGTCGGCCTTCACGGTGCTCCTTGTTCGAGGGAGGGGTTCGGTGGAGGAATCGGGTGCGGGAGGGCTCAGCGGGCAGGGGTGGCGCGGACGGTCCACGGGTCGGTGCACCGCGTGGAGACGTGACTGACGACGTTACCCGCAAAGGCCGCGTCGACAAGGGCCGAGGCCTGCCCGCACCAGGGCCACTCGCTGGCCCAGTGCGTGACCCCGACCAGCGCGGGCACCGGGCCGGTGCCCGCGAGGTGCTCGCCGGCGGGGTGGTGGCGCAGATCGGCCGTGACGAACGCGTCGACGCCCGCCGCCTTCGCCCGCGCGAGGTAGGAGTCGCCCGCGCCGCCGGACACGGCGACGGTGCGGATCGGCCGCTCGGGGTCGCCCGCGCCGAGCACGCCGGGCACGGTGGCCGGCAACGCGTCGGCCACGCGCTGCACGAACGCCCCGAACGGCTCCGGTTCGGCCAGGTGCGCGAGCCGCCCCACGCCGGTGCGGCCGCCGGGTTCGTGCGGGTCGAGGGGGCCGTCGACCTCGAGGCCGAGGGCCTGCGCGAGCGCGTCGGACACGCCGGGGTCGGCTGAATCGGCGTTGGTGTGCGCGCAGTAGAGCGCGCGGCCGCCGCGGATCAGGCGGTGCACGAGGCCACCCTTCGCGGTGTCGGCCGGGACGCCGTGCACGCCGCGCAGCAGCAGCGGGTGGTGCGCGACGATCAGCTGCGCGCCCAGCTCTTCGGCTTCGGCCACCGTCTCCTCGACGGGGTCCACGCAGAACAGCACGCGCGTCACGGGCTCCGCCGGGTCCCCGCAGACGAGCCCGACGGCGTCCCAGCTCTCCGCGAGGTCCGGCGGGTAGCTGCGTTCGAGGACGTCGATGATCTCGGCTAGGGCGGGCACCACGGGATCCTCCCACGCCCGTTCTGCGAGACTGCCCACCGTGTCGCACGTCGTGTTCGTCTGCTCCGGCAACATCTGCCGCTCCCCGATGGCGGAGCTCGTGTTCCGCGCCAAGCTCGCCGAGGCCGGCCTCGAGGACTCCGTGACGGTCTCCAGCGCGGGGACCGGGCCGTGGCACGCGGGTGAGCCCGCGGACCGGCGGGCGCAGGCCACGCTCAAGGCCCACGGCTACCCGACGCAGCACGTCGCGTCGCAGGTCAACGACGCCGACCTCGAAGCCGATCTGCTGCTCGCCGCCGACGAGGGCCACCTGGACTTCCTGCGCGCCCGCGTCGAGGACCCCGCGCGCGTGCGGCTGCTGCGCGAGTTCGACCCGACCGCCAAGGTCGGCGCCGAGGTGCCCGACCCGTACTACGGCGACGGCGACGGGTTCGAGGACGTCCTGGCGATGATCGAACGCGCGGTGCCGGGGCTGCTCGAATGGGTCCGCGCGCACGGTTAGCGCCGGTTTGTCCCGCACGAAATCACAGGTGGGACAGGTCGCCGCGCACCCCGCGACGGTGACGGCCTAACGTGGAGGCGTGCGGTTGCGGTTTCTGCTCCGGCCCGGCTGGCTGGCACTGACGGTGGTGGTGTTCACCTTCGCCGTCTGCTGCTACACCCTCCTCGCGCCGTGGCAGTTCCGGCGCGACGCCGAGCAGTCGGCCCAGAACAACGCGCTGACCGCGTCGTTCACCGCGCAGCCGGTGCCCGTGACGCAGCTGCTGCCGGGTGGGGCGAAGCCGAACCAGAACACCGAATGGCACCTCGTCTCGCTCACGGGCACGTACCTGCCCTCGGCCGAGGTCGTCGCACGGCTGCGGACCGTGCAGGGCGAAGGCGCGTACGAGGTCCTCACGCCGCTGCGCGCGACCGACGGCACCGTCTACCTGGTCGACCGCGGTTACGTGCGGCTCGACGACCAGTCCGGCGTGCTCCCCTACGCCGCCGCGCCCGGCGGCCAGGTCACCGTGGTCGCGCGCGTGCGCAGCGACGAGGTCGACCCGAAGCACCGCGACGCGTTCTCCGACGCGTCGACGAAGGGCAAGCTGCAGAGCTACGTCGTCGACTCGCAGGTGGTGGCGCGCGCGTCCGGGCTGACGATCCGGCCCGGCTACTTCCAGCTCGACCAGAACCAGCCCGGCGTGCTCGGCGCGCTGCCGCTGCCGCAGCTGGACTCGGGGCCGTTCTTCTCGTACGCGCTGCAGTGGCTGGCCTTCGGCAGCATGGCGATCCTCGGCTGGCTGTACTTCACGATCCGGGAGCTCAAGCCGGGTGGCGCGCTGACCGCGGAGCAGCCGGAGCGCACGCGGCGCAAGTCCGTGGCCGAGATGCTGGCCGAGGACGAAGAAGAGGACGAGTTCACCCCGACCGCCTGAGTGGCCACCTGTTTTCGCCGGGAATTGGCCCTTCTGCGTAGCCACTTGCCCGACGGATACTCGGGGACATGCTGATCCACCCTTGGGACGCCGGGGACGACGCGGAATGGCGGCAGTGGCTGAAGGACCACGACTTCGGCCAGCTCGTGGCCGGCGGCCGGGGCCGCGACCTGCCGGTGGTCGTCCCGACGCACTTCCTCTTCGACGGCGAAGCCACGGTCTGGCTGCACCTCGCGCGGCCCAACCCGATCTGGCCGTTGCTGGAAGAGCACCCGCGGGCCCTGCTCACGGTGATCGGCGAGGACACCTACATCCCGTCGGACTGGAACACTGCCGATGACCCCGCGCTGGGCGTGCCCACGTCGTACTACGCCTCGGCCCAGCTGGCCTGCGACGTCCGGCTGGTCGACGACCCGGCGGAGAAGGCCGCGCTGCTCAACCGGCAGCTGGGCCACTTCGAACCGGGCGGCGGCCGGACGCCGGTCTCGTCCGTCGACGCACCGGACCGGCGGCTGCTGCCGGGCATCCGCGGGATCGAGCTGACCGTGACGTCGGTGCAGGCGAAGTTCAAGTACGGCGGCAACAAGACCCCCGCCGACCGGGAGCGGATCTCGGGCAAGCTGGCGGCCCGCGGCGGGCCGCTGGACGCCGCCGCGCTGGGGCACCTGCAGCGCAGGTCTTAAGCCTTCCTGGTCCGGCGCCGCCGGGCGCCGACGAGCACGGCTACGACCACCGACGTCGCACCCGCGAGCCAGCCGACCACGCGCGACAGCTCCACGGCCCGCGTCACGTGCCCGGCGTCCGGGTTCCGGCCGACACCCAGCACCGGCAGCTCGACCACGCCGTGCGGGTAGACCGTGCGCCCGCCGACGCGGATCTCCAGCGCGCCCGCGAACGCGGCTTCCACGCGGCCCGCGTTCGGGCTCGGGTGGGCGATCGTGTCGCGCCGCCACGCGCGCCACGCGCCGCCGGCGGACCCGCCGACGACAGGCGCGGCCAGGACCGTGAGCGCGGCCGCGATGCGCGTCGGCACGAGGTGGACGAGCTCGTCGAGCCGGACGACGAGCCAGTGGCCCGTGGAGCGGCGCGCGAGCACGCTGATCGTGCGCGAGGCGAGCAGCCCGGGCACGCCCGCGAGGGCACCCCACAGCAGCGGCGCGACGACCACTTCGGACGTGTTCTCGGCCAGGGTTTCCACCGACGCCCGGGAAAGCGCGATCATCCCGAGCCCGTCCGCGACGCGCGGGTCCAATTCGGACAGTGTGCCGCGCGCGGGTTCGAGGCGCCCCTCTTCGAGGTCGCGCGCGAGCTCCGTGCCCTGCGTCGCCAGGCCGGCCGCGCCGACGACCGCCCACGTCGTGACGGCCGTGGCCGCCGCCTGCACCACCGGGCGCCCGCGGCCCGCGCGTTCGGCGAGCAGGCCCGCCGCCACCGCGGCGCCCGCGATCCCGACGCCGGCCGGGCCGGAACCGGCGACCCGGTGGAACGCCGTGACGGGCGGACGGCGCCGCGGGTTGCCGAGCACACCGTCGGCCGCCAGGCCCAGCACCAAACCGATCGCGCGCGCCGCGCTCACCAGCAGCCCTCCGGGGAAGGGGAAGTGTTTTCGGCCGCGGATCAGCGGCTCACTGCCCGCCGAGGTTACTCGACACCGCCGCGGCGATTTCGTCGCGTGCCTGGTCCACGATGGCGCGCATGGCGGACTCGGCGCGGTCCGCGTCGCCGGCGTCGACGGCGGCGGCCACTTCCAGGTGCAGCGCGACGGCTTCGGGTTGTGGTTCCGGGGGCATCAGACCGTGGGACGTGCGCCCGGCCAGCACCTCGGCGACCACCGACGACAGCTGCGCGAACATCGGGTTGCCCGACGCGGTGAGCAGCAGGTCGTGGAACGCGATGTCGTGGCCGAGGAACGTGGTGAGGTCACGCGCCTTCGCCGTCTCCTCCAGCCGGCGGCCGAGCGCGCGCAGGCGGCCGCGGTCTTCCGGCGTCGCCCGCAGCGCCGCGAACCGGGCGGCAGACGGTTCGACGCCCGAACGCAGTTCGTTGAGCGTGCGCAGCGCCGCCGGGCGGCCCGCGCCGTCGAGCTGCCAGCGGATCAGGCGCGGGTCGTAGTGGTTCCAGTCGGCCGGATCGCGCACGATCACGCCGACGCGGCGCCGGCTCGTGGTGAGCCCCATCGTCTCGAGCACGCGGACGACCTCGCGCGCGACCGTGCGTGAGGCGCCGAAGCGTTCCTGCAGCTCGTCGGAGCGCAGCACGGAGCCCGGCGCCAGCTCGCCGTCGGCGATCGCGGCGCCCAGCAGGTCGAGGACTTCCTCGTGCCGGCCGCTCCCCATCCCGCCAACCTACCGGGCTGATTCGATTAAGTAGTACTTCTTCTTGAATAAGTACTACTTTTGAGATTCACTCTTCCGGACACAAGGAGGTGCGGGATGACCGTCATCGTCGTGATGGGCGTGTCCGGCTCGGGCAAGACGACGGTCGGCGAGGCGCTGGCGCAGCGGCTGGGCGTCGAGTACGCCGAGGCCGACGCGTTCCACCCGAAGGCCAACATCGAGAAGATGAGCGCCGGGCACCCGCTCACGGACGAGGACCGCGAGCCGTGGCTGCGGGCGATCGAGAAGTGGATCGCCGGGCACCAGCGGAGCGGCGGGGTCGTGTCGTCGTCCGCGCTCAAGCGCCGCTACCGCGACGAACTGCGCGAGGGCGGCAAGGTCTGGTTCCTGCACCTGCACGGTGAGCGCGACCTGCTTGCCGATCGCATCAAGAACCGCGAAGGCCACTTCTTTCCCGTGTCCCTGCTCGATTCCCAGCTCGCGGACCTCGAACCGCTGCAGCCCGACGAGCCGGGCCTCGTCCTCGAAATCACCGAACCTCCCGCCGACCTCGTCGAGGCGGCGCTCGTCGCGTTCCGGGAGCGTGCATGACCACCCTCGCCGCCGGCTGGACCGGCCACGACACCCGCCTGATCTTCGCGACGGTGCTCGCCATCGCCGTGATCGTCATCCTGATCAGCCGGCTCAAGCTGCACCCGCTGCTCGCGCTGACGATCGGTTCGGGCGTGCTCGGCATCGTCGCCGGCATGCCCGTGGACAAGCTGCTGAAGAGCTTCGAAACCGGCGTCGGCAGCACGGTCGCGTCGGTCGGCTTGCTCATCGCGTTCGGCGCGATGCTCGGCAAGCTGCTGGCCGATTCCGGGGGTGCGGACCGGATCGTCGACACGATCCTGGGGCGCGTGCACGGCAAGGGCCTGCCGTGGGCGATGGCACTGGTGGCCGCGCTGATCGGGTTGCCGATGTTCTTCGAAATCGGCCTCGTCATGCTGATCCCGGTGGTGCTGCTGGTCGCCAAGCGCAGCGGGAAACCCGTGCTGCTGCTGGGCATCCCGGCGCTCGCCGGCCTGTCGGTGCTCCACGGCCTGATCCCGCCGCACCCCGGACCGCTGGCCGCGGCGGGCGCGCTGGGCGCCAACGTCGGCATCACGCTCGCACTCGGTCTGCTCGTCGGCATCCCGACGGTGGTCGTCGCCGGCCCGCTGTTCAGCCACGTCGCCTCGCGGTGGGTGCCGGCCGCGGAGCCGCCGAAACGGCTCGTGCCCGAGTCGGAGAGCACCGAGGTCGACCACCGGCCCAGCTTCGGCATCACGCTGACGACGGTGCTGCTGCCCGTGGTGCTGATGCTGCTGAAGGCGCTCTCGGACATCCTGCTGGGCAAGGAGAACGCCGTCCGCCGCGTGCTCGACTTCGTCGGCGACCCGCTGGTGGCGCTGCTGCTCGCGGTCCTCGTCGGCATGGTCACCCTGGGCCGGCCGGCGGGGCTGCACCGCACGAAGCTGTCGACGATCATCAGCGAGTCGCTCGCGCCGATCGCGGGCATCATGCTGATCGTCGCCGCGGGCGGTGGCTTCAAGCAGACGCTGGTGGACGCCGGTGTCGGCGACGTGATCACGAACCTCTCCACCGGCGCCCACCTGTCGCCGCTGCTGCTCGGCTGGCTCGTCGCCGTCGCGATCCGCCTCGCGACCGGCTCCGCGACCGTGGCCACCGTGTCCGCCGCGGGCATCGTCGCCCCGCTGGCCGCGACCCTCGACCCGACGCACAACGCCCTGCTGGTCCTCGCCATCGGCGCCGGCTCGCTGTTCCTGTCGCACGTGAACGACGCCGGGTTCTGGCTGGTCAAGGAGTACTTCGGGATGTCGGTCGGGCAGACTCTGAAGACCTGGTCGGTGATGGAGACCGTGATCTCGGTGGTCGCGATCGTCCTCATCCTGCCGCTGGGGGCGCTGCTCTAGCCGGCTTGCGGAGTCCGGTACGGGTACGCGCCCCGCAGCGTCCAGGCCGGGTACTCCAGCGGCAGCGCGCTGACGGCGTCCAGCTCGGCGAGGTCCGCCTCGTCCAGCCGGACGTCGACGGCGGCGAGGTTCTCCCGCAGCTGCGCGGGGCGCTTCGCGCCGACGATCACGCTGGTGACGCCCGGCTGCGCGAGCACCCAGGCCAGCGCGGTCCGCGCGACGGTCGTTTCGTGCTTCCCGGCGATCTTGCGCAGGACGTCGACGATGTCGTAACCGCGTTCGCGGTCGATCGGCGGGTTGTCGGCCTGGGCGCGGCGCGCGGAGGCGTCGTGGCCGTCGCGGGTGAACTTGCCCGACAGGAAACCGCCGGCGAGCGGGCTGTAGACGAGCAGCCCGAGGTTCGCGTCGCGGACCAGCGGCAAGAGCTCGCGTTCGAGGTCGCGGCCGACGAGCGAGTAGTAGGCCTGGAGCGAGACGAACCGCGGGTAGCCGCGCAGGTCGGCCACGCCCAGCGCCTGGGCGAGCTGCCACGCGAACGTGTTCGACGCGCCGACGTAGCGGACCTTGCCCTGGCGGACGGCGTCGTCGAGGGCCGAGAGGGTCTCCTCGATCGGCGTCAGGTGGTCGTGGGCGTGGATCTGGTAGAGGTCGATGTGGTCGGTGCCCAGGCGCCGCAGGCTGTCTTCGAGCGCGTTCATCAGGTGCACGCGGGAAAGGCCGACGTCGTTGGGGCCGGGTCCCATGCGGGAGTAGGCCTTCGTGGCGAGGACGACGTCGCGGCGCCGGCCCTTGAGGATCTTGCCGAGGAACTCCTCGGTCTCCCCGCCCGCGTACATGTCGGCGGTGTCGACGAGGTTCACGCCTTCGTCGAGGGCCATGCCGACCAGCTCGTCGGCCGCCTTCAGGTCCAGGCCGCCGATCACGTCCCACGGCGGGGTGCCGGCACCGCCGAACGTCATCGTGCCCAGTGCGATCCTGGACACGAAAGTTCCGGTGGCCCCGAGTTGTTGGTACTGCACGGTGATTCCTTTCGGTCTTGACTGTTCCCACGCTAGGAAGGGCGGTGGCCGCGGACCATGAGCGAACGTTCGGAGCTCGTGCTGGATCGTCCGGACCCGCTGTCGGACGCGCTGTCGATGGCGGCGATGCGCCCGTCCGACCCCGCGTCGCTGACGGCCGGCGGCGACTGGGCGGTGCGCTTCGGCGGCGCCGCGCACGCGAAGGTGATCACCGTGACCGCCGGGTCGGCGTGGCTGGTGCCGGAGGACGCGGCGCCGGTGCTGCTCGCGCCGGGTGACTGCTACGTCGTCGGCCGCGACGCCGCGTACGTGACGGCCAGCGCCCCCGACGTACCGCCGGTGGAGAGCCGCTCGCTGTTCGTGGGTTCGGCCGGCCGGGTGGGTTCTGCCGCGGACACGTCACTGGTCGGCGGCACGCTGGACTTCGCGGACCCGGCCGTGGCCGTGCTGCTGGAGGACCTGGGTTCGTCGGCCCGCATCGCGGACGCCCACACGGCGGCGGTGCTGAATTCGACCCTGCGGCTGCTGGCCTTCGAGACCTCCGCGGCGCAGCCCGGTGGCACCGTCATGCGGGAGCACTTGACGCAGATCCTGTCCCTGCAGGTCTTGCGATCGCTCCTGGGCGCGGCCGATGCGCCGGGCTGGCTGGGCGCGTTCCGCGACCCCGCCGTCGGCGCGGCGCTGACGGCGATGCACCGGCGCCCGGGCGAGGCGTGGACGGTGGCGCGGCTGGCCGCCGTGGCGGGGATGTCGCGGACGGTGTTCGCCACCCGCTTCAAGGCCCTCGTGGGCTTGGCGCCGATGGACTACCTGCTGCACCGCCGCATGACCGGGGCGGCCCGGGAGCTGGCCGACGGCAGGACCGTGGCGGCCGTCGCGGCGCGGTGGGGCTACGGCTCGGAAAGCGCGTTCAGCGCGGCGTTCAAGCGGGTCACCGGGCGTTCCCCGGCGAGCACACGCAGTCGCTGATTCGGACAAACGGCGCAACCTGGCGCTGTTCTGATTGACATGTGACCTTTTGGTCACCTATTCTCGCCGTGTGCACGACGACGACCTGGTCTTCAAGGCGCTGGCGGATCCCACCCGCCGGTTCCTGCTGGACCGGTTGTTCGAGCACGACGGCCAGACGCTGACGGAGCTGGAGTCCGAAGTGGACATGACCCGGTTCGGGGTCATGAAGCACCTGAAGCTGCTCGAGGAAGCCGGGCTGGTCGTCACGCGGAAGGAGGGGCGGGAGAAGCGGCACTTCCTGAATCCCGTGCCCATCAGGGAGATCCACGACCGGTGGATCGACAAGTACACCGAGCGCCACGTGTCGGCGCTGACGGAACTGAAGGCCGAACTGGAGAGGGAGCCACCGAAATGACCGAGACGAAGACCGTGCAGGTCAACCGCGTGTACATCCGCGCGACGCCGCAGACGATCTGGGACGCGATCACCAAGCCGGAGTGGACGCAGAAGTACGGGTACTCCGGCCTGGCCGAGTTCGACCTGCGCCGGGGCGGCAAGCACCGCACCAAGCCGACGCAGGAGTTCATCGACGCCGGGTTCACCAGCGACCTGCTCGACGGCGAGGTCCTGGAGTCCGACCCGCCCCGGCGGCTCGTGATCACGTGGAAGCTGCTGATGGACCCGAGTCTCGTCGCCGAGCCGTACACCACGCTGACCTACGACATCGAGGAGACCAAGACCGCGGGCACCAGACTCACGGTGACCCACGACGTCACCGGTGCGCCCGGCCACGAGGCCCTCGTGTCGGGTTCGCAGGAGAACGTCGACGCCGGCCCCGGCGAGAACGCTGGTGGCGGCTGGGCGTGGGTCCTGTCGGACCTCAAGTCCGTGCTGGAGACCGGCAAGGGCATCGCGGCGGCCTGACCGCGGCAGCGGCGGGCGGTGTCCACACGGGACACCGCCCGCCGTCGTCAGCTCCGCTGGGTCGCCGCCTTCAGCGCGGCCTTGGCCGCCGCCGGGGCGCCCAGTTCGTCCAACCCGAACAGCGCGGCGCCGACCACGGGGTTCACGTCGACCACCCGCACCTCCGCCCGCGGCGCCACCTTCAGGCAGCGCCGCTCGATCTCGGCGATCACCGCGGGGCCGACCCCCGTCAGCACTCCCCCGCCGAGGATGATCTCGGGCGCGCCCCCGGCCAGGTCCAGCCGCCGCAGGATCACCGCGGCGAACACGCTGACCTCCTCCACGAACCGCGTCACGACCTGCTGCGCGACCTCGTCCCCGTCGGCGGCGACGGCGAACAGCAGCGGGCACAAGCCGTGGATCCGGGCGGAGTCGATCTCCTTGAAGTGCAGGCCCTGCACGACGTCGAACACCCGCGGCACCCCGAAGAACCCGCTGACCGCCGCCTGCAGCGCCGTCGACGGGCCACGGCCGTCCTCGGCGCGCACCGCCCACCAGAGGGCCTCCTCGCCGAGGCGGTAGCCACCGCCCCAGTCGCCGGAGATCTTGCCCAGCGCGGGAAAGCGGCGCACGCGCCCGTCCGGGCCGACGCCGGCGCCGTTGATCCCGGCGCCGCACACCACCGCCACCCCCGTGCCGTCGGAGCTGCCGGCGCGCAGCAGGGCGAGCACGTCGTTGCCCACGTGCAGGGTCGAACTCCAGCCGCGGGCGGACAACGCCTCGTGCAGCGCGGCTTCCTCCCGGGGAAAGTCGAGCCCCGCGAGGTAAGCCGACGTGTGGACGCCGAACGGCCGCGTCGAGGGCAAGCCCGCCGAGGTGAGCGCCGCCAGCACCAACGTCTCCAATGCGGCGACGCACCCGGCGACGCCGATGTTCTGCGGCGACGCGCCGGGGCCGCGCGCTTCGGCGAGCACGGCACCCTCGCGCGACACCACGAGCACCTCGGTCTTGCTGTTCCCCCCGTCGATGGCCACGACGGCGGGAGCGGCCGGGTCGCTCATGCGCTCGCCCACGGCAGGAAGTGGCGGTTGCGGGCCACGAGCTCGTCCGCCAGCTGGTCGGCCTTGCTGTACTGGCCGATCAGCGGGTGGGCCAGCAGCGCGTCGGCCACGCGGTCACGCCCGCCCTTCACCGCGGCTTCCAGCGCCAGGAACTCGTACGCCGTCACCGCCGCGATCAGGCCGGCGAACCGCGGCTCCACCGCGTGCTGCGGGATCGCCCGCGCCCCGGAAGAATCCACAGTGGACGACACCTCGATCACGGCGTCGTCCGGCAAGAAGCCGAACGTGCCGTCGTTGCGGACGTTCACCACGTGCTCCTCGGCCGGCCCGTCGCCGGTGAGCGCGTGCACGAGCTGCACCGCGGCTTCCGAGTAGTAGGCGCCGCCGCGCTTCTCGAGCGACTCCGGTTTGGTGACCTGCTCCGGGTCGAGGTAGATCTTGAGCAGCTCCTCCTCGACGTCGCTCACGACCTCGGCGCGGGGCCGTTCCGTGAGCTGCTTGGCCACCTGCGCGTCGTGCGCGTAGTAGTACTTCAGGTAGTACGACGGCACGGCGTTCATCCGCCGCAGCCACTCGACGGGCGCGGTCACCTCCGCACCCAGGTACTCGGCGTGGCGCTGCAGCAGCTCGGGCAGCCGGTCGACGCCGTCGACGAGCACACCGCGTTCCCAGCTCAGGTGGTTGAGTCCGGTGTGGACGAGCCGCACGGCCTCGGTCGAAGCACCCAGCAGCTTCGCGAACTTGCGCTGCAGGTTGATCGCGACGTTGCACAGCCCGACCGCGCGGTGACCCTCCTGCAGCAGCGCGCGCGTGACGATGCCGACGGGGTTGGTGAAGTTCACGATCCACGTGTCGGCACCCGCGACCTTGCGCACCCGCTCGGCGATGTCGAGCACCACCGGCACCGTCCGCAACGCCTTCGCGAGCCCGCCCGCGCCCGTCGTCTCCTGGCCGAGGCAACCGCAGACGTGCGGGAACGTCTCGTCGGACGCGCGCGCCTTCTGCCCGCCCACGCGCAGCTGGATGAGCACGGCCGACGCGCCGTCGACGCCCTCTTCGAGGCTCGCGGTGGTGCGCACGCGGGCCGGGTGCCCGGCGTGGTCGAGCAACCGCTGGCTGAACCCGCCGACCGTCTCCACGCGGTAGGCGTCGGGGTCGATCAGCACGATCTCGTCGACGTCCAACGTGGACCGCCGCCCGGCGATGCCGTCGACCAGCTCCGGCGTGTAGGTGGACCCGCCACCGACGACTGCCAGCTTCATCCCTTGACTCCCGTGAACGTGATGCCCTTGACGAACGACTTCTGCGCGAACACGAACAGCACGATCACCGGCGCCATGATCAGCGCGGTCGCGGCCATCGTGAGGTTCCACTCCACGTGGTGCATACCGCGGAACGAGGCGATGGCCAGCGACAGCGGCCAGTGCTCCTGGTTCTCGCCGGTGTAGAGCAGCGGTCCGAAGTAGTCGTTCCAGGTGAACAGGAAACAGAACATCGCGGTGGCCGCGATCCCCGGTTTGGCCATGGGCAGCAGCACCCTCGTCATGGCCCGGAACTCGGTGCAGCCGTCGATCTTCGCCGCCTCCAGGTAATCCTTGGGGATGGTGAGGAAAAACTGGCGCAGCAGGAAGATCGAGAACGCGTCGAAGAAGAAGTACGGCACGATCAGCGGAACGAGGGTGCCGGTGAGCCCCATCCGCACCCACAGGTCGTACAGCGGCACGACCGTGACCTGCGGCGGCAGCATCATCGCGGCCACCGTGAGCATGAAGAACAGGTTCTGGCCGCGCCACTTCAGCTTCGCCAGCCCGTAGGCCGCGGGGATGGCCGAAACGAGCGCGCCGACGGTCGCCAGCGCCGAGTAGAGCAGGCTGTTGCCGAAGTACTCCAGCAGCGGCGCGCGGCGGAACACCTCGACGAAGTTCTCGAAGTGCCACTCCGTGGGCCACAGGCTCGACGACATCGCCTGGTCGCTCTTCATCACCGCGGTCAGGAACACGAACAGCAACGGCAGCACGAAGATCACACCGAGCGCGATCCCGATCGCGTGGGTCGCGATGAACCCGAGCCGCTTGTCCCAGCGGCGCCTGAACCGCACCCGCGGTGGCGCCGGAGCCGGCGCGGGAGCCGAAATGGTGGTCATGCGCCCACTCCGTTCTTGCGGGACACCCGCACCCGGTCGGGGCCATGAACAGGCTGGCGCGAGTGTATGTTCATGCCCCCTCCTCCTGGTGTTGGCTCTTGCGCAACTGCCGCACGAGAACCCACGTGAACCCGGCGGACACGATGAACAACAGCACGGCCATCGCCGCCGCGTAGCCCATGTTGAAGTAGCGGAAACCCTGCACGTACAACCAGATCGGGTAGGTCAGCGTCGAGTTCTCCGGCGCGCCGATGAGCTTCGAGTTGCCGGCCACGTCGGCCGTGCCCGCCGAAGCGGACGCGGCGACGATCGCCTGGGTGAAGAACTGCAGCGCGTAGATCATCGAGTTGACCACGCCGAACAACAGCACCGGCGAGATCGACGGCAGCGTCACGTGCCAGAACCGGCGGATCGGGCCGGCGCCGTCGAGTTCGGCCGCCTCGTACTGTTCGACCGGCACGTCGAGCAGCGCCGCGAGGATGATGATCATCAGTTCGCCCGAACCCCACAGCGCCAGCAGGGTGAGCGACGGCTTCGCCATCGCGGGGCTGTTGAACCACAACCCGCCGTCGACGCCGACGAGGTGCAGGAACCGGTTCACCGGGCCGAACTGCGGGTTGAACACGAAGACGAACGCGAGCGTCGCCGCGGCCGGCGGGGCGAGCGTGGGCAGGTAGCACAGCGTGCGGACCAGGCCGACACCCGACTTCAGCCGCGAGATCACCGACGCGACCCCGAGCGAGAACAGCACCCGGCAGATCGTCAGCACGATCACGAGCCACAACGTGTTGTACGCGGCGGTCTTCACCAGCGGCTCGCTGGTGAACATGCGCACGTAGTTGTCGAAGCCGATCCACTGTGGAGGGTTGATCAGGTCGTAGCGGGTGAACGAGTAGTAGACGGTGGCGATGAGCGGGTACCCGAAGAAGATCAGAAACCCCAGTGTCGCCGGTGCCATGAAGTAGAACACCGTGCGACGGCGCTTGGCCCGGGCCGACCCCGCCCGCACCTTGGCGGGTGCGGACGGGGTCTTGGCTTCGAGTACCGACGTCATCCGCCGGCGCCCTTCTGCGCCAGTTCGTCGTTCACCTGGGCGTCGACCTGTTTCAGGCCGGCGTCGAGATCCGGCACGGAACCGGCCTGCCACTTCTCGGCGAAGTCGTTGACCGCCTTGAGGAACGCGTCGCCGATCGGCGTCGACGGGTTGGCGACCAGCTTGCCGCTGCCGTAGATGTCGAGGAAGGTCTTGAACTGCGGCGGCACGTCGAGCTTCGGCGAGGTGAGCGATGCGGTGGTGCTGGGCACGTTCTTGAGGCCGTTGGCCATGTCCACGAGCGTGTCGGTGTCGAGCGTGACCTGCTTGATCAGCTCCCACGCGGCGCCGGGGTTCTTGGCGCCCTTGGGGATCGCGATGATCGTGCCGGTGGCGAAGCCGGCGCCGTAGTGGTCGGCCATGCTGTCCAGCACCGGGGCGGGCGCGGTGGCGTAGTTCAGGGTCGGGGTCTGGTCCTTGACGAACGCGGTGCGGAACTCACCGTCGTACATCATGGCCAGCTTGCCCTTCTGGAAGCCGTTGTCGGCGGAGTACTCGTCACCGAGGCCGGCCTTGAACTTCTCGACCTTGTCGTGGCCGCCGTAGAAGTCGATGAGCTTCTTCTGGAACTCGAACATCGCCTTCCAGCCGGGGCTGGACGAGATCGACGACTTGCCGTCCGGACCGATGAACTGCGCGCCGAAGTTCGGGGCCCAGTACTGCGCCTGGTTGGCGTAGAACGGCATCGACGGGATGAAGCCCATCGTCTTGATCGAGCCGTCGGCGTTGAACTCGGTGAGCTTCTTGGCGTCCTCGAACAGCTCGGTCGTGGTCTTCGGCGGCGAGCTGATGCCGTGCGCCGCGAACATGTCCTTGTTGTAGTAGAGGCCGTAGACGTCGGCGAGCATCGGCATGGCGCAGCGCTTGCCCTGGTACGACGTGTAGTTGCGAACCGCTTCGGGGATCTGGTTCACGTCGATCTTGTCGCGGTCGAGGTAGGGCTTGAGGTCCTGGAAGCTGCCGGTGGAGCACCAGGCGCCGAGGTTGTCGGTGTAGAAGGAGATGGCCACGTCGGGCGGGTTGCCGCCGCGGATCGACTGCGTGAGCTTGTCGTCGTCCTGGTTGCCCTCGTGGTTGATCGTGATGTTGGGGTACTTGGCCTTCAGCTTGTTCAGCGCGGCCGTGACGACGCCGTACTCGCGATCGGTGAACTTGCTGTAGACGGTGAGGGTGAGCTTGTCGTCCTTGTTCGGCGGCGCCGCGGCGTCGCCCGAGCCGCTCGGCGCGGCCGCGCCGCAGGCCGTGGTCACCAGCAGCGTGGCGGCCGCCGCGGCGGACAGCAGCAGAGAACCGCGCCTTCGCGCGATCCTGCGGACGCGGGTCGTGGGGGCCATGACCCTCCTCCTCGTGGGGTGGTTACTCGGTCGGGGACGGGGCTGAGCTCGGGAGTGCCGCGGAAGGCGCTCCCGCTGTGCCCTCCGGGGGTCGGCGCGACCCGCGGAGCGTGGGGGTGACGACGCCGAAGACGTCTTCACGGGCGGTGGCGAGCGCGGACTGCAACGCGCCCGCCCGCACGGCGTTGCCCTGCACCGAAGCCAGCGCGACGGGCGTGCGCGGCAGGACGAGCGCGTGCAGCTGCTCGGCGACGGTGGCGGCGAACTCCTCGCCACCGGCCCGGCTGGTGTCGCCCGACAGCAGGATGAGCTGCGGGTCGGCGACGGCGACCAGGCTCGCCAGTCCCCCGGCGACGCGGCGGGCGACGTCGTCGAGAAACGCTTGGTGGCCTTGGCTTCTCGCCTCGGCGACGGCGGCGGGGCCGGTCTCGGCGGCGAGGCCGTGGGCCTTCGCCAGCCGCGTGAGGCCCGGCGAGTCGACGAGGTTGCCGAACCGCGCGCCGGCCTCGGGCCAGCGGTCGCCGGTGTCCACAGTGGCCGGATCGGGGACGCGCATCCAGTCGATCTCGCCCCCGCCGCCGGTCGCACCGCGCAGCAGCCGCCGCCCGATGACGACGGCGCCACCGACGCCATCCGAGAGCCAGACCATCACGAAGTCGTCGACGTCCTGGGCCTTCCCGGCCGTCATCTCCTCGACGGCCACGAGGTTCACGTCGTTCTCGATGGTCACGGCGATGCCGAGCTCTTCGCTGAGTTTCGCGGGGACGTCGAACCCGAGCCAGCCGGGGATGTGCGGCGCGGAGGACAGCAGACCGGTGCGCGGGTCGAACGCGCCCTGCGCGCCGATGACGACGTGGGCCAGGTCGCCGAGCTCGAGGCCGGCTTTCCGGGTGACGTGCTTGAGCGCCTTGCCGAAGGTGCCGATCACGTCGGCGTTTTCGTGGACGGGCAGCCGCACTTGGTACTCCGCGCCGACCGTGCCCGCCACGTCGGCGATCACGAAGTCCGCGACGTGCGGCGTGAGGTCCACGGCGGCGACGTGCGCGAGGCTGCCGTTCACGGCCCACAACTGCGCGCGCGGTCCACGCCCGCCGCCCGCGCGCTCACCCGCCTTGCCCACCAGGTTGTCCTGCTCCAGGCGCGTCAGCAGCTGCGCCGTCGCCGGCTTCGACAGCCCGATGACCACTTCGAGTTCGCCCCGCGTGAGCGGCCCGCTGCGCAGCAACGCCTCGATGGCCGCGCGGTCGTTGATCTCGCGCAACATCCTCGGGCTTCCGGCGCGCACTCGCGGCCCCTTAATTAGGATACTTTACAGACGGTTTCGGGCGACTGTAGTGAGCGAGGCCACATCGCGTCAATGGGTGCGTGGAACGAGCGGGTAACGCTTGGCGTCGCGGAGGTTTCCGGCAGCGCGCTGCGTAGCCGGTCGTGCGCACACGGTGCCGCTCCGAACGGAGCACCCGGAAACGACGAAGGCCCTCCCCGCAACGGGAAGGGCCCTCATCACCTGCGAAAAGTCACTCCTCGGCGTCGGCCCACGCCTTCAGCATCACGCGGGCGATCGACGAGTTGCCAGGCAGCAGGATCTGCGCCGCGCCGTCCGCGATCGGGGTGGAGACGTCGGTGCCGCTGTTGCGGAAGGCCTCCCGCAATTCGGCTCGCGAGACCCACAGCGCTTCTTCGATCTCGCCGTCCGCGGGCACCAGCGGCTGCGAACGGGACGCCCGGGCGGTGAAGCCCAGCATGATCGAGCGCGGGAACGGCCACGGCTGGCTGCCGAGGTAGCGGATGTCCGTCACGTCGACCCCCACCTCCTCGCCGATCTCGCGGGAGACGCAGCCCTCCAGGGATTCGCCGGCTTCGACGAAGCCGGCGAGCACCGAGTAGCGGCCGGGGGGCCAGATCGGCTGGCGCGCCAGCAGCACGTGGGACCCGTTGACCCCGTCTTCGTCGTGGACCAGGCAGATCACCGCCGGGTCGGTGCGGGGGTACTCCTCGTGGCCCTTGGCCTCGCACTTGCTGGCCCAGCCGAAGTGGACCAGGTTCGTGGGCGAGCCGTCGCGGGTGCAGAAACGGGCCTGGCGCCGCCAGTGGCGCAGCGCCTGCGCGGTGGTGAACAAGCCGGCCGACGTGTCGTCCAGCTGATCGCCGTAACCGCGCAGCTCGACCCAGATCTCGCCGTCCACGCGGGGCACTTCTTCGACGACACCCCAGCTGCCGGCCATCTTCACGGTGTCCGCGTCGCCCTCGGCGCGGCCGGGCAGCGACCAGTAGTCCGTGTCCTCCCACTCGCCGAGGAACACCGCGTCGGCCGGGGGTTCCGAGCCGAAGTCGACGGCCTTGCGGGTGGCCAGCGCCGAACCGCCCTCGGAGACCGGGGTGCGGCCCGCGTCGTCGAGCAGCACGACGCGGGCCTCGGACCACTTCTCGAGGAGCCGCTCCGGGTTGGTGCGCAACGCCTCCTGCCGGTCCACAGTGGACCGCGACAGCGTCGGCAGGGCACCGAGTGCGAACGGGACGGTCATCAGGCCGGCTCGCCCGGCTCGGACCCGACGGTCACCTCGCCCAGCGCGGTCAGCTTCGGCGCCAGCACCTCGGCGTCACCGACGACCACGCCGGTGAACCGCTTGGGCGCGAAGAAGTCCAGCGCCGCCTGGGCAACCTGCTCCTCCGTGACCGCCGCCAGCCGCGCCGGGTGCTCCTGCAGCCACTCGACGCCGAGGCCCGTGGACGCCAGCGCCAGCAGCTGCCCGGCCAGGCCCGACTGCGACGAGGTCGACGTGACCAGCGAGCCGATCGCGTACTGGCGCACCGATTCGACCTCTTCGGCCGTCGGCGGTACGAGCGCGAGACGGCCCAGTTCGTAGCGGGTCTCCAGCAGCGCCGCCGCGGTCACCTCGTTGGCGGTGTCGGCGTCGACGTTCACCACGGCGTTCTGCCCGGTGAACTCGAACCCCGAGTGAGCGCCGTAGGTGTACCCCTTGTCCTCGCGGATGTTCTCGACCAGCCGCGACGAGAAGTACCCGCCGAACGCCAGGTTCGCCAGCTGCAGCGCCGGGTACCGCGGGTCGGTGCGCGTCACCGTCTGCGCCGAGAGGCGGATCTGCGACTGCACGGCGCCGGCGCGCGGCACCAGCAGCACGGAACCGCCGGCCAGCTCCGGCAGCGCCGGGAGCACCACGGCGGAGCGGTCCGAGGCCCAGCCGCCGAGCGCGCGCTCCAGCTCGGCCGGCACGGCCTGCGGGTCGATGTCGCCGGCCACCACGAGCACGGAACCGCGCGGCAGCACCGAAGCCGCGTGCAGCGCCCGCACCTGCTCCGGGGTGACCACGGCGACGTCGGCCGCCTCCGGGACCTCGCGGGTCACCGGGTGGTCGCCGTAGCGGTGCTTCTGCAGCGCCTCGCGCGCGATCGTGCGCGGCTGCGTCCGCGACACCGCGATGCGCTCGATCAGCCGCTCGCGTTCGCGGATCACCTCGGTGTCGCCGTAGGTGGCGCCGGTGAGCACGTCGCCGAGCACGTCGAGCAGCGTCGGGAGGCCGTCGGACAGCGCGGAACCGTTGACGTACAACCGTTCCGGGTCCACGCCCGCGCCGAGGTCACCACCGATCAGGGCCAGTTCGGCGTCGATCTCCACGCGGTCGCGCTTCGCCGTGCCGGTCAGCAGCGTCTCGGCCAGGACCTCCGCCGTGGCCGGGTGCAGCTTGTCGTCCCCCGCGAACGGGATCCACAGCCGCACCTCCACGAGCGGCACGGAAGCCTTGCGCACGGCCAGCACGCGCAGGCCGTTGCTCAGCGTCGTGTCCACGTGGGACAGTTCGGCGGCGGCGCGCTGCTCACCCAGTGCGGGCAGCGCGCGCGGGCCGGCGGCGGTGCGGCCGATCTCCTCCGCACTGCGGTGCGTAGCCGAGGTCACTGCTCGTCCATCCCTTCGGAGTTGGCGGGCTTCACGACGAGCACGGCGCGCGCGTCCGGGCGCAGCGCCTTCGCCGCGGCCGACACGGCTTCACCGGTGACCGCCGACATGCGGTCGGCCAGCCGGTGCATCAGCGACGCGTCGCCGTACAGCAGCTCGAACGCGCCGAACGCCAGCGTGCGCGACACCAGCCGGTCGTGTTCCGAGTGCAGGCTCGCGGCCCAGCGGGCCGTCACCTTCTTCAGCTCCTGCTCGTCCGGCGGCGTCGACGCGAGCTTCTCGAGCTCCTCGTCGAGCGCGGCCAGCACGCGCTCGCGCGCCACGTCCGGCGGGTGGATCGCGGTGATCGTGAACGTGTCGGGGTCGCGCGCCTCGAACGGGCCGAACAGCCCGGCGCCGGCGCCGATGTCGACGACCAGCGGCTCGCGGTGCACGAGGCGCTGCTGGAGGCGGGAGCCGTCACCGTCGGTGAGAACGCCGGCCAGCACGAGGTACGCGAGGTAACCGTCGAGGTCGTTGACGGGGTCGGGCATGCGGTAGCCCACGGCGAGCGCGGGCAGCGGCGCGTGCGGGTCCTCGTGCTCGCCGTGCAGCTCGGTCGTCGGCAGCGGTTCCGCGAACGACGGGCGGTTCGGCGCCGGCCGGTGCGGCACGTCGCCGAAGTGCTTCTGGATCAGCGCTTTCGCGTTCTCCACCTCGAAATCGCCGGCGACGGTGAGCACCGCGTTGGCCGGCGAGTAGTACGTGTCGAAGAACGCCGCGCAGTCGTCGAGCGTCGCGCCTTCGAGGTCTTCGAACGCCCCGTAGCCGTCGTGCGCGTTCGCGAACGTCGAGTACAGCACCGGCGGCAGGAGGATCCAGGGGAACCCGCCGTAGGGCCGGTTGCGCACGTTGAGGCGGATCTCCTCCTTGACGACCTCGATCTGGTTCGCCAGGTTCTCCGCGGTCAGCTTCGGCGCGCGCATGCGGTCGGCTTCGAGGAACAGCGCGCGCTCGAGGGCCGCCGAGGGCAGCACCTCGTAGTAGTCGGTGTAATCGGGGTGGGTGGACCCGTTGAAGGTCCCGCCGCTCGACTGCACGTGGCGGAAGTGGGCCAGCTTCTCCAGGCTTTCACTGCCCTGGAACATCAGGTGCTCGAAGAGGTGCGCGAAGCCCGTCAACCCCTCCGGCTCGGAACGGAAGCCCACGTCGTAGTGCACGCTGACCCCGACAACCGGCGCGGTCGGGTCCGGGGCGAGCACCACGCGCAGACCGTTGTCAATCGTGAAACGGTGAAGCTCGGGATCGGCCATGCCCCCACCCTACGCAGAGGCGGCGGCGCGTGGCTCGACTGGTGGTACCGCTCCCACGTGGTGTCGTGCCCCTCCGGCGGCCGCCACCAGCGCCGCGGTGAACGCCCTGGTGCGGGCGGCGTCGTCGCCGGCATCCGACCAGTACGCCTGCAGCGAACGCGCCGGGGCCGGCACGTCCAGCGCGAGCGCGTACGGGAGCGCGCGGGCGAAGAGCAGGTCGTCGGCGGGTTCCGCGGCGAGCAGTTCGGCGCGCAGACCGAGGAGCTGATCGCGCAGGTAGGTGCCGTTGGGCGTGCGCGGCGGCAGCCACGACGCGCCCAAGGCGAGCGCGGCTCCGGCGGCCAGCAGGACGAGGCCGAGCTGGGCGTAGCCGACGGTGAAAGAAAGCAGGACGGTGAGGAAAACCCCGTAGCAGCAGCCGCGCAGCCCCGCCCGGGTCAGCTGCGCCGGGCGACGCGAGAGCCAGCCGCGGTCCACGGCGTCAGCGTGCGGATCGGCGTCGACCGTGAACGGGGCGAGGCGCGCCGACTCCCCCGGCACGACCGTTTCGTAGACCGCGCGCTCGAACGGGGTCAGCTGCTCATCCGGCGGGTTGCGGCGGTGCAGGGTCGGCCCGTCGGTGACCCAGAGGTAGTTGCGGACGCAGAGGTCGAGCACGGTCGCGGCGGCGTCGACCGCGTCGGCGCGGCCGGTGAGCAGCACGCCGACGTGGCCGGGCAGCACGCCTTGCGGCGACGAGAAGTGCCCGTCCACCTCGAGCTGCACGGGCAACGCGGCCGCGCGGTCCCGGCGGCGCAGCACGACCAGCAGCGCGATCCCGGCGAGCAGCAGCACCGCCAGCGCGAGCCACGCGGCCACGACCGGGGTCGTCACGAGGAACGCGCCGGCCACGGTGCTCGCGGGCACCAGGTGCTCGTTCGCGGGCACGGTGCCGGCGGGCAACTCCGCGGTGAGCTCCACGCGATCGCCCGGGGCCAGCTTCGACACCGAGACGCGCGTGAGCCCCGAGTGGTCGAGCTGCGCGGCGCCGCACGGTGTGGCGGAGCCGGGCGGGCCGGCGAGGCAGGTGAGCGCGTCGGGCAGGTTCGGTGCGGCGAAGGTGGCGCGCAGGAGTTCGAGCCGGGTGTCCCAGCCGGCGGCGACGTCCCACGTCACGTGCTCGACGCCGAGCGTCCGCCCGACCACGCCGTCGACCGTGTAGCGCACGATCGAGGTGCCGCCGCGCAGGTCGAAGCTGACCTGGTCTTCGGTGGTGTCGGCGGTGCCGGCGCCCTCGATGCTCAGGTCGCGCACGGTGAGCACGCGGTCGTGGGCGCCGTCGGCGGAGGTGCGCAGCGGGAGGGTGCGGGTCATCGTCGTGCCGGCCGGGACCGACACGGCCTCGATGACGGACAGGCTGCCGTCGCGCTGCAGCTTGAGGGTGACTTCGGCGCTCTGCGGCAACCCGGGCAGGTCCTGCGCCTGCGCGGGCGTGGCGGTGAAGACGAGCGCCGGAATCGCGAGGAGGACGGCGAGCCTACGCACGGGCCAGCACCCGCTGCCGGGTTCCACGTCGGCGCTGCAGCCAGGTGGCCGCGGCGCCGGCCAGCAGCACGACCAGGGCGACGAGCGGGATTCCGGGCCCCTTCAGGAAATCGGCGACCGGCGAGACCGGGACGAACCGGGCGTTCCCGGCCAGCGCGCCCGGCGGGACCTGCACCACGAGGTCGACGCGGTCGCCGCCCCGGAGACCGTCCTGTTCGACGGTGGCGACGCCGTCGGCGCCCAGTTCGGAGAACGTGCAGTGCCGCGCCGAGCCGACGGCGCCGGCGAAGCAGTCCACTGTGGAGATGCCCGGCGCCCGCAGCCGGGCGGTGAGCGTGGTGAGGTCCTGGTCCCAGCCGCCGGTGACGGGCCACCGGACCTGGCCGCCGGCGGCGACCGCACCGTCCACTGTGTACGTCAGGGTGGCGTCACCGGTGTAGCTGGCGGTGACGCCGCCGGCGTCCTCGGCGAGGTGACCGGCGCCGGTTACCCGGGCGTCGCGGACGGTGTACACGCGGTTTTCGTCGTCGGTGACCGGTACGCGCAACGCGATCCGGTGCGTGGCCGGGGCCGTGATCGTCACGCGTTCGACGACCGTGACGGACCCGTCGGGCTGGGCGGTGGCGGTGGTGGTCACGCCGAGGGCCAGGGCGATCAGCACGGATGGCTCAGCTCAGCTCGGCGGGGTGAAGGGGTTCTCCGGCTCCGGCGGCCGGGTCTGCTGCTCGGGGGCCACGCCGTTGCCCTGCTGCGGCGGGGGCGGCGGCTGGTACGGGGGCTGCGCGGGTTGCGGGTACGACGGCGGCGGCTGGTGCGAGGCCGGCCCAGGCCTCTGGTCCGCGTACTGCCCCGGCGGCGCTTGGTAGGCCGGCCGCTGCTGATACCCCGGCTGCGGTGCCTGCGCGCCCGCGTACACCTGCTGCGCGAGCCGCGCCTGGTCGCGGTTGCGGCGTTCGGCCAGCACCGCCGACAGGAACACCCACGCCGGCATCCCGTAGGGCACCGCGGCGCCGATCGCGTACGCCACCTGCTGGGCGAGCCCGTGCCCGAGCGCTTCGGCGGCGTCGGGCCGCAGTTCGTGGAACCGGGCGAGGAACTGGCGGGCGGCCAGGGCCAGGTCGTCGGGCAGGCGGCTGAGGTCGAGCTGCGCGGCCCAGCCCTCGAGCCCCGGCGGCATCGCGACGTACGCCTGCGCGCTGCGCGGCACGCGTTCGCGGATCACGAGCGTGCCGGCGAGGTAGTCGCCGACGCGACGGCCGTTCGAGGAGCTCAGCGACACGATCACGGCCACCGCGCCGAGGAAGCCGAGCGCCCAGAAGTCCACGAAGAACCCGGCGAGCGCGCGGGTGAGGGCGTGGCGGAAGCGGATGGGCCCGCCGTCGAGCCGGACCACGCGCAGGCCGAGCGCGAGCTTGCCGAGCGAGCGGCCGCGGCTGAGCGTCTCGAACAGCACGGGATAGCCGATCACGACGAGCACGAACACCGTGAGCAGCAACGCGACCGACAGCGCCGGGTCGAGGTCGGGCGCGGCGACGGCGACGACCACCACGACGATCAGCAGGAACGCGGCCTGCACCAGAACGTCGAGGATCATCGCGACGCCGCGGCTGGCGAGCTTGGCCACCCGCAGGTCGAGGACGACGGCCTCGCCGGTGACCAGATCGGACTCTTCCTGCACCGGGCAAGCCTAGTTGCCGGTCCGGCCGAACGGAGGCGGACACCCGAACCGAGCGCCGCGCGCACGGCGCAACGTTTTCCGCCGTGGCTGTGGCCCGTTCGGCAACGGACGGCGCAGTGAGCCCTAGGCTGGGGTTCCAGGAGGTGATCGGGTGGACGTCGACGTCTTCGTCGCGGCGCACGGCTCGGAGTGGGCGCGGCTCGGCGAGCTCGTACGGCAGCGGAAGCTGTCCGGCGCCGAAACCGACGAGCTCGTGACGCTCTACCAGCGCACGGCCACGCACCTGTCGATCATCCGCTCGACGGCGCCCGACCCCGCACTGCTGGCCCGGCTGTCGGCGCTCGTGGCGCGGGCCCGCTCCGCGGTGACGGGTTCGCACAGTCCCGCGTGGCGCGAAGTTGCGCTGTTCTTCACGCGCCGCTTCCCCGCCGCGGTGTACCTGAGCCGGCGCTGGTGGATCCCGGCCGCGCTGGTGTCGGTGGCCCTGATGGCCGTGCTCGGCGTGTGGATCGCGGGCGACGACTCCGTGCGCGCTTCGCTGATCTCCCCCGACGAGGTCAAGGCGATGACGGCCCCCGGCGGCCAGTACGAGACGTACTACTCGACCGGCCCGGCGAGCTCGTTCGCCGCCAAGGTGTGGACGAACAACGCGTGGGTCGCGGCGACCTGCCTGTTCCTCGGCGTCGCGCTCGGGTTGCCCGTGATCAGCGCGCTGTGGCTCAACTCGCTCAACGCCGGCATCGCCATCGGCCTGATGTCCTCGGCCGGCCGCGGCGACGTGCTGCTCGGCCTGCTGCTGCCCCACGGCCTGCTGGAGCTCACGGCCGTGTTCATCGCCGCCGGCACGGGGCTGAAGCTCGGCTGGACCGTGATCGACCCCGGGCGGCGCTCGCGCAGCGCCGCGCTGGCCGAGCAGGGCCGGTCGGTGGTGGTGATCGCGCTGGGGCTGGCGTGCGTGCTGCTGGTGTCGGGCGTGATCGAGGCGTTCGTGACGCCGTCGGGCTGGCCGACGTGGGTGCGCATCGGCATCGGCGTGGTCGTCGAACTGCTGTTCCTGACCTACGTCTTCACGCTCGGCCGCCGCGCCGCCCGCGACGGCGAACTCGGCGACCTGGACCGGCGGTACACCGGCGACGCGCTGCCCGAAGCGGGTTAGAGCCGCCCCGCGGCTTTCAGCGCCAAGTAGCGGTCGGCCAACGCCGGGGGCAGGTCTTCCGGCACGGCGTCCACCACGTCGACCCCGCGGCGGGACAGGCGGGCGGTGGCGGAAGCCCGTTCGGCGAGGGTCCGTTCGGCCGCGGCCGCGTCGTAGACGGACTCCGCGTCGCCGCGGGCGGCGGCCATTTCGGCGACGCGGGGATCGGCCACGGAAGCCACGATGACGTGGTGCCGGGAGGTCAGCGACGTCAGCACGGGGAACAGCCCCTCCTCCAGCGGCGCCGGGTCGAGGCCGGTCAGCAGGACCACGAGCGCGCGGCGGCGGGAGCGCCGCAGGACCTCGGCGACCATGCCGCGCGCGTCCGTCTCGACCAGCGACGGTTCGAGCGGCGCCATGGCGTTCACCAAGGCGGGCAACAACGCCGGTGAGCTCGGAACCGCGGCCCGCACCTGGCGGTCGTACGCGAGCAGATCGACGCGATCACCCGCGCGGGAGGCCAGTGCGGCGAGCAGCAGCGCGGCGTCCATGGCCGCGTCGAGCCGGGGCGCGTCGCCGACGCGGCCGGCGGAAACGCGGCCCGTGTCGAGGACCAGCACCACGTGGCGGTCGCGTTCGGGGCGCCAGGTGCGGACCATCACGTCGGCCGCGCGGGCGGTGGCGCGCCAGTCGATGGAGCGCACGTCGTCGCCGACGACGTACTCGCGCAGCGAGTCGAATTCGGTGCCCTGCCCGCGGATCATCACGGCGCTGCGGCCGTCGAGCTGCTGCAGCCGCGCGAGCCGCGACGGCAGGTGCTTGCGGCTGTGGAACGGCGGCAGCACCCGCACCGACCACGGCACCTCGTGCGAACCCTGCCGCGCCGCCAGGCCGAGGGGACCGACGGCGCGCACGGTCACGCGGAACGCCCGCCGGTCGCCGCGGCGGGTGGGGAGCATGGGCGTGGTGACGGTGCGCCGCTCCCCCGCCGGAACCGCAATGCGGTGCCGGTCGCCGGCGACGGCGCTCGGCGGCCACGCGTCGCGCAGCAGGCCGCGCACGGTGCGCCGGCCCGGGTTCGTGACGGTCAGCGTGACCTCGGCCGGCTCACCGAGGCGCACGGAAGTGGTGCCACTGCGCGAAAACCGCAGCGCGCGGACGCTGCCGGCCAGCGCGACGTCGAGGGCCACCAGCACGAGCAGCACCGCGCCGACACCGAGCACGCCGGCGGTGGACGGGAACAGCAGCCCGACCACCAGCGCCCCCAGCAGCGCCAGCAGCCCGAGCCGCCCGGTGAGTGCCACGCGTCAGCGCGGCACCGGCACGGAGGCCAGCACCCGGTCGAGGACCCCGTCGGCCGTCACGCCTTCGAGCTCGGCCTCCGGCCGCACATCGAGGCGGTGCCGCAGCGCCGGGCGGGCCAGCGCCTTCACGTCGTCCGGTGTCGCGTAGTCACGCCCGGCCAGCCACGCCCACGCGCGCGTCACGGCGAGCAGACCCGTTGCGCCACGCGGGGAAACGCCCAGCCGGACGGCCGGCAGCTCGCGCGTCGCGCGGCACAGGTCCACGACGTAGCCGATCACCTCGGGCCCGATGGTCACCCGCGCCACCGCCTGCCGCGCCGTCGCCAGCTGCGCCGCGCCCGCGACCGGGCGGATGCCCGCGGCCGCGAGGTCACGCGGGTCGAAACCCTGCGCGTGGCGCCAGAGGATGCCGATCTCGTCCTCGCGCGAGGGCGCCGGCATGGTCAGCTTGAGCAGGAACCGGTCGAGCTGCGCCTCCGGCAGCGGGTAGGTCCCCTCGTACTCCACGGGGTTCTGCGTCGCGATCACCACGAACGGGTCGGGCAGCGGCCGCGGCCTGCCGTCCACCGACACCTGCCGCTCCTCCATCGCCTCCAGCAGCGACGACTGCGTCTTCGGCGGCGTGCGGTTGATCTCGTCGGCGAGCAGCAGGTTCGTGAACACCGGGCCTTCGCGGAACGAGAACTCGCCGCTGTGCGCGTCGTACACCAGCGAACCCGTGACGTCGCCCGGCATCAGGTCGGGCGTGAACTGCACGCGCGTCGTCTTCAAGTCCAGCGCCGCCGCCAATGCCCGCACCAGCAACGTCTTCGCGACGCCCGGCACCCCCTCCAGCAGCACGTGCCCGCGGCAGAGCAGCGCCAGGATGAGCCCGGTGACGGCCGCGTCGTTGCCCACCACGGCCTTGCCGACCTCGGTGCGCAGGGCGATCAGCGCCGCTCGTGCGTCGTTCGTCCCGGCCGGCGCCTGCGTCTGTTCGGTGCTCAAGACCGCTCCACCTCTCGTTCCACGGTGTCCAGTTCGTCCGCCAGCCGGACCAGCCCGGCGTCGTCCTCCGGCGGCGGCCCGTAGAGCACGCCGCCGAGTTCGGCCGCCGGCCGGCCCGTGCGCGCGCTCACCGCCTCGACGATCGCCGCAGCTTCGGCTTCGCGCGGCAAGCCCAGTCTCGCCCGCAGCCGCCCGCGGGCCGCTTCGCGCAACGTCTCGGCTGCGTGCCCAGCCGCACCTCCCCGGCGGTACAGGCGCGCGCGGCCTTCCGCCGTCTCCGCCGCCCGCACGAGCACCGGCAGCGGCTCGGGCACCACCGGGCCGAGCCGCCGCGCCCGCCACAACGCGAACAGCACCACGGCGATCCCGGCCGTGAAGGCACCGTAACGCCAGCCCGGCGGGATGAGCTCGTAGAAGGACTTCTGCCCGCCGCCGAGCGCGGGGTCGTTGGGCGACGGCACGTACCAGACGAGCCGCTGGTGATCACCCAGCAGCCGCATCCCGAGCGCGGCGTTGCCCTCGTCGGAAAGGCGGTCGTTGGTCAGCGGCGCGCCGGTGCCGAGCAGCGTGACGGTGCCCGTGCGGTCGGCGAACTGCACGAGCGTGGGGTCCTGGCCGGCGCGGTAGCACTGGCGCGCTTCGGAGTCGTCCGTGCGGAAGCGCGTACCGCCGAGCGTCGCGGTGCCCGCGCCGACCGCGGCCCCCACCGTGCAACCCGGAGACAGCGTCTGGACGTCGGTGGTCCCGGCGGTCGTGACGGTCGGGACCAGTGTGGACAGTGTGTTCGCGTCCGGCGCCACGAGCACGAGGTGCGCCACACGGCGGCGCAGGTCGGTCAGGCCGGTGCCGGGCACGCGTTCGGGCGCGGTGATCACGAGCGTGCCGCCGTCGGCCTGCTGCAGCGCTTCGGCGATCGTGTGCACGGGACGGACGTCCACGCCTTCCTCCTGTAGCAGGTGCGCCAGCGCGTGGCTGCCCCGAGGTTCGTACGAACCGGGTTCGAGGTCGCCGCTCGTCTGGTCACCGCGGCTGAGCACGAGCGCGAGTGCGACGAGGACGATCAGCAGCAGGAGCCCGAGCGGCACCCGCACGCCGCGCCAGATGCGCCGCAGGTCCGGCGAGACGGAGCTGGTGGTGCTCACGCGCCCACCAGCACCGGGCGCTCGCGGCGAACCCGGTCGTCGAGGTCGGTCAGCGCGCGGTACGCGGCTTCCGAGCCGGGCCGTCCGCCGTAGTGCACGTCGTCGAACTGCCGCGCGCCCGCCGCGAGGTCGGTGGCGAGGTTCGGCAGCAGCGCCCCGGCTTCCGCGGCGGCTTCGTCGGCCGTGCGGCCCGAACGGGCGTCGAGCAGCGCCCGTTCCTCCAGACCGCGGACGATCGCGCGGAAGCGTTCACGCACGGCGTCGGCGAACTGCCCGCGCGCCGCGGCCTGTTCGGCGGCCTTGCGGTACTCGTCCGCGCTGCGGCGGCGGCCGCCGAAGACGTGCCGGGCGGCCTGCGCGGCGCGCCCGACCTTCCCGACGCGCATCCGCACCACCACGATCAGCACGATCAGCAGCGCGACGATCAGCAGCAGTCCCAGCGGTCCCCCGGGAACACCGGACAGGCTGTTGATCAGCTCGCTGAACTTCTCGCCGAGCCACGTCGCGACCTGTTGCAGCAGGCTGGGCCGCGCGTCCGCGTACGCGGGGTTGCTCAGCTCCTCGATCGCCCGCAGGCGAGCGTGGTCCCGGTCGATGTCGACCGGGACGTCGGTGAGGAACAGGAACGTCACCACGCCTGCCGCGGCGGTGCCGGCGGGGGGTTGAGGCCCGCGGCCCTGGCCAGCTCGATGTCCATGCCCTCACGCCGCATGCGCTGGTCGATGTAGAGGACCACCGTGACGAGCGCGGTGAACGGCGTGACGATCGTCCTGGCGATCACCGTGCCCACCGACTGGAGCACCAGCCCGCCCGTGGTCTGCTGCGGCACCTGCGCCTGCGGGTCGAACAGGCCCGAGAACGCGCCCGAGCCGAGTTCGAACGGGATGCCGATGATCGCGGAGATTAGCCAGCCGATGACCGCGGCGAGCAGCAGGATGCCGAGCACGCGCCAGAACGCGCCCGACACGAGCGTGCGCGAACGCCCGAACGCTTGGCGGATCGTGCCGCGCTCGAGCACCAGCGCGGGGCCCGCGAGCGACCAGAACACGTACGGGATCACGGCGGGCAGCAAGCAGAAGATCGCGGCGACCGCGGTGGCCAGTCCGTACAGGACCGTCACCGCGAGCAGCGGCAGCAGCCGCGGGGCGGCTTCGCTCCAGGCCGAGCGGAAGTCGACGGGGCGCCCCAGCACGGCCTTGCCCATCACCACGGTGAGGAAACCCGTGAGGAACGTCTGGCCGAGCAGGATGATGATCAACGTCGGGATCAAGCTCAGGGCCGTGGAACCCAGCAGGGAGTACAACGCGTCGAGCTGCTCCTGCTGGGTGGCGGCCGGGCCGAGCGTCGCGACGCGGTTGAGGTCGGGGCTGAGCACCAGCGCCACGATGAGGTTCAGCCCCGCCACGATCACCGCGACGATCGCCGACACGCCGAGGATGAGCACCGGGTAACGGCGGATGGCGGTGATCGCGCCGTCGAGGATGTCACCGACGTTGAGCGGGCGCAGCGAGATCACGCCGGGTTTGCCCAGGCCGTGCGGGTTCCAGCCGGGGCCGGCGCCGTACGGGCCGCCGGGGTACTGCGGCATCGGCTGCGGCCCGGATTGCTGGTACCCGCCGGGAGACTGCCACTGCGAGCCGGGTTGCTGACCACCGCCGGCGGGAGACTGCCATTGCGCGTTCTGGGTCCCGGGCGCGCCTTGCGGCGAGCCGGGCTGCTGCGGGCCCGCGGGCGCGGAAGGTTCGGGTGAACCGGAAACGGGAGTGCCCGGAGTCCGCCACTGTGGATTTCGGGCGCCGGAATCCGCGGCGCCGGGCGGCGCCGGGCTTTCCGAAGCCGGGCTGCCACCGGTGTTCGCGGCGTTTTCGGCCTTTTCGGCGGACGAGCCGGCCGGATCGGGACGCGGGAAGCCGTGGCTCGGGGTGGGCGCGTCGTCGCCGGGCCCCGGCGAGCCGGGTGTGTCTGTCATCGAAGCCCCTCGTGGTCACGGCCCGTCACTTGCTGCCGCTCACTCTTCCAGAGGCTCCCAAACCGGGCCAGACCTGGGGTGACACCCACGTCGGGTGACCGATGGGGCACGAGTGGTGCGTGCGGCCCCCGTTCCCCCGATATGCTGAACGGAAGCCGGGGGCCGCCCGGCCCGTGCCGAGACCCTCCGGGACTGCCCTGATGACGCAACCGCCCTACGGCCAGGTGCCGCCTCGCGGGACCGTTCAACCGCCGCCGGTCCCGGGACAGGGTCCAGGCCGGCAGGGACCGCCCCCAGGGCCGCCGCCTCAGGGACCCCCGCCTCAGGGGCCGCCTCCGCTGGGCCCGCCGCCGCAGAACCCCTGGATGAGCCAGTACCCGCCGCAGCGCTACCCCCCGCCGCAGCCGCAGCGGCGTTCGCCGGGCGCGATCATCGGGATCGCGCTGGGCGCGGTGACGGTGCTGGTGCTGGGTGTCGTCGCGATCGTCGCGCTGAACCGGCCGAGCACGGACGTCGGCGCCACCGGGTACCAGAACAACCCGGCGCCCGCGCCGACCAGCCCGCTGGAGCTACCGCCGAACAACGGCTCGTCGTCCACCGCGTCCTCGGCGCCCGAGACGTCCACCACCGAACCGAGCACCGCCGGCCCGCAGAAGATCCTCAAGCTGGCCGACCACCCGATCCTGCAGGACCCGAACGCCGGGCTGCAGAACCGCGTCTGCGACCTGCCGGCCTGGCAGAGCTCGCAGTCGGGCGCCGAAGCGTTCTTCACCGCGGCCAGCAAGTGCCTCGACGCGGCGTGGGGGCCGTTCCTGGAGGCCTACGACCTGCCGTTCACCCCGCCCGCCCTGCACTTCCCGACGGGCCCGAGCTTCGAAACCGCGTGCGGCACCATCCAGGTCGGCATCGCGACGGCGGCGTACTACTGCGAGAACAACCTGTACGTCCCGTTCGCCGGGCTGCAGACCGACCAGTACGGCAACAACCCCGGCGTCTACCTGGCCCTGTTCGCGCACGAGTACGGCCACCACGTGCAGGAGGTCGCCGGCATCATGGACGCCGCGTGGCAGAAGATCTACGCGGCCGGCCAGAACAGCGCCGAGGGCCTCGAAATGTCGCGCCGCAAGGAACTGCAGGCCCAGTGCTTCTCGGGCATGTTCCTCGGCGCCCACGTCGACCAGGGCGGCACCATCACCCGCGACATGTACAACAAGGCTTGGAACGACCAGGAAACCCGCGGGGACAACACGTCCCACAGCCACGACCACGGCACCAACGCCCACTACGCCTACTGGTGGCGCCAGGGTGCGAAGTCCAACCGCATCGCGGACTGCAACACGTTCGCGGCGCCTTCGTCGCTGGTCAGCTGACGCGACGCGCCCGCTCCGGGTTGGTGCTGGGTCAGTGCAGCAGAGCGAGCTTGCCCGAACCGCGGATGACGAGGAACGCGTACATCCCGCCGGAGAAGCACGCGAAGACCAGCAGCACCAGCGCGATCGGGCCGCGGGCGTCCTGGGAGCCGGCCGAGGTGTCGGACGCCGTGACGCTGATGGTGCCGGTGTCGGCGGCGTCCACGGGGACACCGACTTCCACCCGTTCGTTCAGGGCGTGCCCGCAGCCGTTGAGCGCGCCTTCGCGGGGCTTGCCACCGAGCGTGAACTTGACGGATTCGACCGGGTTCGCCGCGGAGCACGCGGCGGGCTTGGTGACCTCGGCCTGCACCGGGGCGCCCGCGTCGGCGCCGCCGATGCCGAAGAGACCGGGGCCGGCGAGCCAAGCGAGCACGACCACGAGCACCCCGGCGGCGGCGGGAATGCCGACCTGGAGCCACCTCTGCACGGAGGTCCTGCTCGTGACGTCGGGAAGCTTCACGCCGCCATGGTTCCAGATCCCCGGGGCAAAACCCAGTGAGGTACCGGCGGCGGGGTAACCCTCCGCCGAACGGCCGTCACGGTGTGATCAGGACTCGACCTTGTCCACTTGCGTCACTTTCTTGACGTACAGCAGCCGGTCCCCGGGCTCGATCGCGTCGGCTTGCGGGGCGTCGACGCGGTAGAGCACGCCGTCGCGGACGAGACCGAGCACGATGTCCGGCAGGTGCCGCGGCGAACCGCCCTCTTCGGACGCTTCGGCGGGCCGCTCGGCGATCGCGAGTCCCGATTCCGGCGTGATCAGGTCCTCGACCATGTCGACCAGCCGCGGGGCCGAGGTCGCCATGCCCATCAGCCGCCCGGCCGTCTCGCTGGAGACCACGACCTGGTTCGCGCCGGACTGCTTGAGCAGGTGGACGTTCTCGGCCTCCCGCACCGACGCGACGATGTGGGCCTTCGGCGCCAGCTCGCGCGCGGTGAGCGTGACGAGCACCGCCGTGTCGTCGCGGTTCGGCGCCACGACCACGGCCTTCGCGTGCTGCACCCCGGCCACGCGCAGGACGTCGGCCCTGGTGGCGGAGCCGTGCACGGTCACGAGCCCCATCGAGCTCGCCGCGTCGAGCACCTCCTGGTCGGTGTCCACGACGACGATGCGGCTGGGCTGCACCTCTTCGTCGCCGAGCAGCGCGTTGACGGCCGAGCGGCCCTTCGTGCCGAACCCGACGACGACGGTGTGGTCGCGCACCTTCGTCCTCCACTTCTGGATCTTGAATGCCTGCCGGGAGCGCTCCGTGAGCACCTCCAGCGTGGTCCCGACGAGGACGATGAGGAAGAGCACGCGCAGCGGCGTGATGACGAGGATGTTCACCAGCCGCGCGGACGCCGAGGCCGGCGTGATGTCGCCGTAGCCCGTCGTGGAGAGCGAGACCGTTGCGTAGTAGATCGAGTCGAGGAACGAGAGCCCGTCGCCGTTCACGTCGCGGTAGCCGTCGCGGTCGGCGTAGACGATCAGCACCGCGGCCAGCAGCGCGAGCAGCGCGCCGATGATCCGCTTGACGATCGCGCGCATCGGGCTCGTGGTGAGCTCCGGCATCCGGATCACGCCGACGAGCTCGTGGTCGGGGCGGTCGCTCAGCCGGACGTTCAGGGGCAGCCGTTTCAGGGCTTTCATGCACCGGCTCCCCGCGGGTGTTCGGCGTCACTCACAGCGGGGAGAATAGCCGAAGGTCAACGCCCGCACACCCGTCGCGGTGATCACGTTGTGGCAGGCCGGGACCCGGCGCGCCGAGTTCGGGCGACGCCCGGGGCGCACGTCCACGTGCGACGCCAACCGGGGAGTTCCTCCGGTACCAGGACCGAGCCTGAGCCGCTACTCCCGGGGGACGTTCCGCAGCAGGTCACGCAGGCCCTCGGAGTCGAGCAGATCCGCCGGGCTGAGCGTGTGGCCGTGGCGCACGTAGTGGAACGCCGCGCGCACGCGGTCCACCGGCACGTTCTTCAGCGCCGCCCACGCGAGGCGGTACGCGCCCAGCTGCACGGCCAGCGCGGGCAGCCGGTCGGCCGAGGGCACGGAGCCGGTTTTCCAGTCCACCACCGTCCAGCCGCCGTCGGGATCGGCGTAGACGGCGTCCATGCGGCCGCGCACGGTGATCCCCTCGACGTCGGCCGAGAACGGCACCTCCACGGCCAGCGGCACGCGCTCGGCCCACTCACTGCGTTCGAACGCCTCCTGCAGCTGTTCGAAATCGGCGTCCGGCGCCTCATCGAGGTCGGCTGCGCCCGGCAAGTCGTCGATGTCCAGCAGGCCCTCACCGGAGAACCGCTGTTCGAGCCACGAGTGGAAGGCGGTGCCGCGGCGCACGAACGTACTGGGCGGCAAGGGAAGTGGCCGGCGCAGCTTGCGCGCGAGCGCGTCGGCGTCGGCGGCGAGTTCCACGAGCTGGCTCACCGACAGCTGCGCGGGCAGCACCACGCGATCCACAGTGGACTGGGCGCGGGCGCGTTCGGCGAGCAGCACGTCGGTGTCGGCGATCCAGCCGTCGGGGTCGGCGGGGTCGACCTCATCGGCACTGTCCTCTTCGTACTCATCGGCCGGCGGCCCGTCCGGTTCCCCGGCAAAATCGTCGTACTCGTCGGGCTCGGGCGGCAGCGGCACGTCGTCGTCCTCGGCGGCGACGCTGAACAGGTCGGGCTGCTCGTCCCGCGGCTCCGGGGGTGGGGGCGGTGGCTGCTTCGCGAGCTCCGCCATCGCCGCGAACACCAGCTCGACTCCCGTCGCCACCCCCGTCCGGCGGTCGCCGAGCGGGTCGACGGGCCAGCGGGCCGTGCGGGAGTCGGCGACGAGCGGGTTCTCCTCGTCCTCGGCGGGTTCGTCGGCCCACGCGTCGAGCACGCCGATCGGCGGGTCGGCTTCGCGCAGCACGTCGGCGATCTCGGTGAGGAACACCGACGGTCCCTTGGCGCGCGTGCTGCTTTCGTTCCACCAGTGCCCGGACACGATCAGCGCGCGCTCCGACCGCGTGAGCGCGACGTAGCACAGCCGGCGCTCCTCGTCGGCTTCCCGCGCGGCGAAGCCCTCTTCGTGCAGTTCGAGCGCTTCCTGAACCTCCTTGCGGTCGAACCCGGCGGAGATCCGCAGCTCCGGCAGGTCCGCCGAGTCACCGCGCAGGATCGCGGGCAGCGAGGTCGACGTGCGCAGCCACGACGAGGACCGGCGCTTGCTCGGGAACACCTCGGTGACGAGGTGCGGCACGGCCACGACCTCCCACTCCAGCCCCTTCGCGGAGTGCACGGTCAGCACCTGCACGCGGTCGGGCACGACCTCCACCTCGCCCGGCGTGAGGCCGTCTTCGGCGTGCGCGGCCGTGTTCAGGTAGTCCACAAAGGACAACAGGGTGGCCGTGGGCGCCGTCTCGGCGTAGTCGGTCACGACCTCCGCGAACGCGTCGAGGTGCGCGCGGCCCGCCGAACCGGGCCGCGCCAGTGATTCGACGTCCAGCAGCATCGTCCGCTCGACGTCGGCCACGAGTTCGGGCAGCGACTGGTCGAGCCGGCGGCGCAACGCGGCCAGCTCCGCGCCGATGCGCCGGATGCGCCGGTACCCGTCCTCGGAATACCGTTCCGGCGCACCGGGTTCGTCGACGGCGTCGATCAGGCCGGCCTGCTCGGCGCGTTCGGTGACGAGCACCGGCTCTTCGGCGGATTCACCCTGCGGCGCCGGGGACGACAGCTCACCCGCCCGGCGCCACAGCGCCGCCAGATCGGCCGCGGCGAGCCGCCACCGCGCGCCCGTGAGCAGGCGCGCGGCCGCGCTTCCGGCCAGCGGGTCGGCCAGCACCCGCAGCGTGCTGACGAGGTCCGCGACCTCCGGCTCGTCGAGCAGCCCGCCCAGGCCGACGACCTCCACGGGCAGCCCGCGCAACCGCAGTTCCGCCGCGATCGGCGCCATGTCCGCGCGGCGGCGCACGAGCACGGCGGCCGTCGGCGGTTTGCCGGACTCCTCCTTCTCGGCGTGCCAGCGGCGCGCCAGGGCGTCGGCGGCCCACTCGCGTTCCGCCCGGACGTCGGGCAGCAACGCCACCGCGATGTCGGCCGGCCCGGCGCCGTCGCGTGCCCGCAGCGGCTGCACCCCGAGCCCTCGCGCCCGCAGCGGTTCCGCGACGGCGTTGGCGAGCGCCAGGATCTCCGGCGGGTTGCGGAAACTGGTGAGCAGGCCGAACTCGTGCGCGGGGGCGAGCTGCCCGGCGACGCGGCGCGGGAAGTCCGTGGTGAAGCGCGGCAGGTTCGCCGCGGACGCGCCGCGCCAGCCGTAGATCGCCTGTGCGGGGTCGCCCACGGCTGTCACCGGCATCGGTGCGTGGTCCCCCATCCCGAACAGCGACCGCAGCAGCACGCGTTGCGCGTGGCCGGTGTCCTGGTACTCGTCGAGCAGCACGGCGCCGTACCGCTCGCGTTCACCCGCGACGACGGCGGGATACCCGTCGGCCAGCTGCGCGGCCAGCGACATCTGGTCGGCGAAGTCCAGCGCGCCCTCGGCGCGCTTGCGCCGGTGGTACGCCTCGACGAGCGGCAGCAGTGCGAGCCGGAACCGTTGCGCCGCCATCACTTCCTGCAGCTTCACCGGCAAGGACGCCCGCTGCCCCTTGGCGCGCGGCGCGTTCTCGATCACGTCGCACAGCCACTGCGTGTACTCGGCGAGCTTGTCCGTGGGCACGAGGTGCTCGCCCAGTTCGCCGGCCAGCGCGAGCAGCTGCGCCGTGACCGACGACGGCACGCGATCGGTGTCGAGGTCGTCGTCCCAAGTGGACACCACGCGGTGCGCGAGCTGCCAGGACGACGTCTCCGACAGCAGCCGCACGCCGGGCTGCACGGGCAGCCGCAGACCGTGTTCGGACAGCAGGCGCCCGGCGTAGGCGTGGTAAGTCAGCACGGTCGGCTCCCCGGCCACGACGACCGCGCGCAGGCCGCCCGTCGGGTCGATCTTGTCGAGCAGCCCCGAACCGGCCAGCCGCCGCAGCCGGGCGCGCACGCGTTCGCCGAGCTGGCGCGCGGCCTTGCGCGTGAACGTGAGGCCCAGCACGCGTTCCGGGCTCACGATCCCGTTGGCGACGAGCCACACCACGCGCGCGGCCATCGTCTCCGTCTTGCCCGCGCCGGCGCCCGCGACGACCAGCGACGGCTCGACGGGCGACGAGATCACGGTGGCCTGTTCGGGCGTCGGGCGGTGCAGCCCCAGCGCGTCGGCGATCTCCGCGGGTTCCACGGGGCTCGCGAGGAGGAACGAGCTCACGGCCCCGTCACCTGCCGGCCCTCGGGCCGCAGCGGGCAGCAGCCCCGCGCGGGACAGCGGTCGCAGTCCGGGTTCTCCTGGGCCTCGTAGCCGGGCCCGGCCGCGGCGGCCGCCGCCGACCGCACCAGGTCGAGCCACTGCCGGCCGCCGTCCTCGTCGAGCGGCGGCTGGTCGCGCTGGGTGGCGCCGGTCTTGGCGTTGGACTTCGCGACGTACACCAGCCGCGCGCCGCCGGGCGTGTTCTTGCCCTCGATGGCACCGAGGAGCACGGCGAGCTGGTACGCGGCCAGCTGCGGGTGCTGCTCCGCGTCGGCACCGGACACGGGCACCTTGCCGGTCTTGATGTCGACGATCACCGGCCGGCCGTCCTTGTCGAGCTCGACGCGGTCGACGCGGCCGCGCAGCAGGACCCGCACCTCGTCGTCGCCCATCGGCAGCTCGACCTCGATGTCCTGCTCGACCCCCGACTCGACGAGCTCCTTGCGGCTGCCTTCCAGCCACCGCACGAAGTTCTGCAGCATCGCCTCCACGCGGTTGCGTTCGCGCCGCGAGAACCACGGCGCCCCGGCGTCGACGCGCACCCAGGCGTCGTCGAGCGCGGCCTGGATCTGGTCGTCGGTGCGCCCGCCCGCGACGGCTTGCGCCAGCCCGTGCACGAGCGTCCCGGTGACGGCGGCGAGCTGCGCGGGGTCGCTGCCGCCGTGGCGTTCGACGAGCCAGCGCAACGGGCACTTCACCAGGACTTCCACTGTGGACGGTGAGATCCGCATCAGGTCGCCCGGGCCGTGCACCGGCTGGTCGGTGGACGAGGGCAGCAGCCCGTACCACGTGCTCGGGTGCGCGCCGGGCACACCGGCGTCGGCCAGCCGCGCGAGCTGCGTGGCCGCGCGTTCGCGCCGTTCGGGGTCGGCCTTGTCGTCGCACACGACTTCGCGCAGCTCACCGACGAGCTCGGCCAGCACCAGCGACCGGCCCGGTGGCTTCATGCGGGAGTCGAGCGCACCGTCGTCGGCGCCGTTCTCCTCCAGGTCGTCGAGGAACCGCGACGGCTGTTCGTCCTCGCCCGCGACGGCCGTGACCAGCAACGTGCTCCGCGCGCGGGCGGCGGCGACGTAGAACAGCCGCCGCTCTTCGGCCAGGATCGGCGCGATCGCCGACACCCGGTCGTTGTCGTCCACTCCGGACAGCACGTCGACGAGCCGTTCGACCCCGAGGACCGAACCGCGCAGCCGCAGGTCCGGCCACGCGCCCTCCTGCACGCCCGCCACGGCCACGACCGTCCACTCGCGACCCGCGGCCGCGTGGGCGGTCGCCAGGGTCACCCCTTCGCCGGGAATGGCGGCGGGCGCGAGCGTGTCGCCCGCGATGTTCTGCGACGACAGGTAGTCGGCGAACGCCGCGACGCTCGCGCGCGGCAGCCGGTCGACGTAGCGGCCCGCGGCGTCGAACAGCGCGACCACGGCGTCGAGGTCCCGGTCGGCCTGCGCGCCGAGTGAACCGCCGCGGTCGACCAGCCGCAGCAGCCGCTCCTGCAGCGCGCTGGCCTCCCACAGCTCCCACAGCACCTGCTCCACGCCGTCACCACGCACGGCGGCCCGGTTCGTGACGCTCAGCAGCTTGCCGACGCGCCGGACCGGACCGGCCTCGGCGTCGGCGAGCCCGGCCAGGATGTCCCCGCCGCGCAGCGCTTCCACGAGCAGTTCGTCGCTGGAGCGCTGGCCGCCGCCCGCGAGTTCCAGCCGCCGCAGCCCCCGGCGCAACCGGCGCAGCGCCAGCGGATCCGCGCCACCGAGAGCCGACGACAGCAGCATCTCCGCGAGGTCGACGTCGAGCAGTTCGGGCTCGGCGGCGATCCGCAGCACGGCCAGCAGCGGCCGCACGGCGGAGTGCTTGGCCAGCGGCAGTTCCTGGGTGGCGGAGCCGATCGGCACCCCGGCCGCGCGAAGAGCTCGTTGCAGCACCAGGAAAGTCCGCGCCGGGGAGCGCACGAGCACGGCCATGTCCGACCACGGCACGCCGTCGACGAGGTGCGCGCGCCGCAACTGGTCGGCGATCCAGCTCGCCTCGGCGGCGGGCGTCGGCATCAGCCGCACGCGGACCTTGCCCCCGCGTTTCCCCTGCGGTGACACGATTTTCCGGTGCGCCGACGCCCCCGGCAGCGTCGCGCCGAGGCGCGTCACGGCCTCGCGCACGGCGGGCGCGAGCCGGTGCGACGTGGTGAGCACGACCGTGCGGTCGCCGTCGTCGTCCGCGTCGGCGAACAGCCGCGGATCGGCGCCGCGGAAGGAGAACACGGACTGGTCGGGGTCGCCGGCCACCACGAACTCGGCGGCGGTGAGCCCGATCTGGCGGATCAGCTGGACCTGCAGCGGGTCGAGGTGGTGGGCGTCGTCGACGAACAGGTGCCGCACGCGGCTGCGTTCGCGCTCGCGCAGCTCCTCGTCGTCCTCGAACGCGAGCAGTGCCGACGTGACGAGCTCGGCGGCGTCGAGCGCGGGCGCGCTGCGGACGCCGAGCGCGTTGCCGCCCGCGCCCTGCAGCTGCGTGACTTCCTCGTACTGCGCCCAGAAGTGCCCGGCCGCCACCCACTCCTCGCGGTCCTTGCGGTGGCCGAGCTCGACGAGGTCCTCGGGCCCGAGACCGCGTTCGGCGGCGCGCATCAGCAGGTCGCGCAGCTCCTCGGCGAAGCCGGGCACGTTCAGCGCCGGGCGCAGCTGCTCGGGCCAGTCGGGCGCGCCGATCGCCAGGTCGCCCTGCAGCAGGTCGCGCACCACCACATCCTGCTCCGCTCCGGCCAGCAGCCGCGGGGGCGGCAGTTCCTCGGCGCGGGCTTCGAGTCGCAGCAGCGAGAAGGCGTACGAGTGGACCGTCCGCACCAGGGGCTCACTCACCGTGCGCGGCAGCGGCGAAGCCTGCTCCGGATCGGAGGTGAGCCGGCGCGTGATGTCGGCGCGCAGCGCGTCGGCCGAGCGGCGTGACGTGGTGAGCACCAGCACGCTCTCCGGGTCGGCACCCTCGGCGATGCGGCGCGCGGCCGCGGTGGCGAGCAAGGTCGTCTTCCCGGTACCCGGGCCACCGAGCACGCGCAGGAACCCGGCGGGCGCCGAGAGCACGCGGCGCGCGCCGGCGTCCCAGGTGAACGTGGGTGCGCCGGCGGCGGGCGGGCGCACGAGCCGCGCCTGTCCCTGTACCGTCCTCCGCCCGTTCACGTCATTGATGGAAGCACGCCGCCACGGGCGGGTGGCGCACCGGCACGCACTTGGCGACCGGCGGCCGGAACTGTCGGTGGCATGCGGCACAGTGCTGGGGTGGACGACGAACTTCACGAGCGGATCCGGGCCGTCATCAGCGACGTGCCGGCGGGGACCGTCGCGACGTACGGTGACATCGCGGCGCTCTCCGGTGCGCCCTCTCCGCGCCTGGTCGGGCGGGTGCTCGCCGAGGACGGGCACGACCTGCCGTGGCAGCGGATCCTGCGCGCGGACGGCACGCCGGCGCCGCACCTGGTCCACGAGCAGCTCGAACGCCTGCGTGCGGAGGGGGTGCTCGCCGACGGTCAGCGCGTAAACCTGCGGAAGTACCGGTGGCAGCCCGACGGGCCGCCGGAAGAGGACGGTCCCGCCGGGCTCTTCTAAGCACGCGCGCTTTCACAAGCGCCGTCGTTTAGGTTAGCCTCACCTAATGGCATTGCTGACTTCCCACCGCGGCCGGGTCACCGCGGTCCGGCGCGTCACCCCGCACCTGGCCAGGGTCACGTTCGACAGCGCGACGCTGGCCGCGTCCGAGGGGTTCGGCCCCGATGCGTACCTGAAGGTGTTCTTCCCGCTCGCGGGGCAGGACGAGCCGCAGCTGCCGCCGCCTCCCTCCGGCGGCGACGTGCTGTCCTGGTACCGGACCTACCTCGCGATGCCCGACGAGGTCCGGCCGCCGATGCGCACCTACACAGTGCGCGCCCTGCGGCCCGAGCGCGCCGAGGTCGACATCGACTTCGTGCTGCACGACGACGACCTCGGCCCGGCATCGTCGTGGGCCGCGCGGGCGGCGGCCGGCGACGCGGTCGCGTTCGTCGGCCCGCACAGCCTCTACGAGGTGCCCGGCGGCTCGGACTGGCAGCTGCTCGTCGGCGACGAGACGGCCCTGCCGGCGATCGGCGCGATCGTGGAGGCGCTGCCGCGATCGGCGCGGGCGTCGGTGTACGTCGAGATCCCCGACCGCGCGGAGCGGCAGACGTTCGACACCGCGGGCGCGGTGGAGCTGCACTGGGTCGTGCGCGGCGAGCGGCCGCACGGTGCGGCGCTGCTCGACGCGCTGCGCGTCGCGAACCTGCCGGGCGGGGCGCCGTACGCGTGGGTGTCGGGTGAGGCGAACGCCGTGAAGCACGTGCGCCGCCACCTCGTGCGCGACCGCGGTTTCGACAAGGCGGCGATCTGCTTCACGGGCTACTGGCGCCACGGCATGAGCGAAGAAGCCGTCGGGCGCGAGCGGGTGGCGGCGGCGCCCTAGCCCAGGGTGGCCACGACCAGCTTGACCAGGGCACCGAGCCGTTGCCGCTCGGGCTGGCAGGTCGGGATGCCCGCGGCTTCGAGGGGTGCCGCGGTCACCGGGCCCACGCAGAACGTCTTGATCTCGCCCCGCCGCAGGACGTCGACCACCGCGTCCCGGCGGTCCCCGGCGAGCGTCAGGAAGTTGGTGGCGGCCGGGGCGCTGGTGAAGACCAGCGCCTGGACCTCGGCCGACAGGATGTCGTGGACGAGGGAGAACACCGGCTGCGCGTTCGGCGGCGACAGCCAGCGGTAGGGCTGGACGGTGACGACTTCGGCGCCGGTGAGCCGGCTCGTGAACTCCGGCAGCGGCGCGCCGTGCAGCTGGACGGCGACGCGCTCGTCCTCGACACCCGCGTCGATCAGGGCCTGGAAGAGCTCCGCGTTGCTCTCGCCGGGCGCCGCATAATCCTCGCGCAGGCCCAGGCCGCGCAACGCGCCGACGGCTTTCGGGCCGCGCGCGAAGATCCGCGAGGCCGCGAGGGCTGTGAGCAGGTCGTCCTTGAGGCCCCAGCCGTCGGCGGCGCCGACCCAGCCGCGGAAGCCGGCGCCGGTCGTGACGGCGGTGAAGCCGACGGGCGCGGCGAGCACGGTTTCCGTGCTGCGCTTGAGCTCCGGGTCCTCGGCGAGCGGCACGATGGTGATCGTGGGCGCGTGGCGCACCTCGGCGCCGTGGCGGATCAAGGCGCCGATGAGGTCGTCGGCGCGGCGTTCGGCGGTGACGCCGATGCGCACCCCGTGGAGCTCACCCATACGTCGCTCCCATCTCCCTGATCGCTTCCGCGAGCTGCGCCCGCAGGTCGGCCGGCTCGAGTACTTCCAGGTGCGGCCCGAACCGCAGCAGTTCGCCGATCGCCGGTTCGCCCGGCTCCACCGGCAGCCCGATCGTGAGCCAGCCCTCTTCGTCGGGCTCCGCGCCGCCGTCGAGCGCCTCGCGCAACGCCCGGGCGCCGACGCTGCCCGCGTAGAACGGTACGAGAGCCTGCGCGCGCGGTGACAGGCGCACCGTCGCGATCCGCGGGTACATGCGGCGTTCGAACTGCGCCGACCACTCCTGCCAATAGGCGGGGAGGTCGAAGTCGGCCGGTCGCTCGAACTCTTCGCCGAGGTCCGTCAGCTCGCGGATGCGCGAAATCCGGTACGTGCGATCGGTCCCCTCGCACCGGCCGGCGAGGTACCAGTTGCCCGCCTTGAGGATCAGGCCGAGCGGCTCCAGCACCCGCTCGACCTCCTGCTGTCCCCAGCGTTCGTAGCGGATGCGGATGCGGTGGGCCGACCACACGGCGTCGGCCACGAGGGACAACGCGGGCACGCTCTCGATGCCGCGGTGCCAGCCGGGCACGTCGAGGTAGAAGCGCTCGGCGACCCGGCCGGCGCGGCTGCGCAGCTCCTTCGGCAGGGCGGCGTACAGCTTGAGCTGCGCCGCCGCCAGCACCGTGCCGAGTCCCAGCTCCGCCGCGGCCACCGGCAGCCCGGCGAGCGACAGCGACTGCGCCTCCTCCTCGGTGAGCCCGGTCAGCCGGGTGCGGTAGCCGTCGACCAGCTGATAACCACCGGCGCGGCCGCGGTCGGCGTACACGGGGACGCCGGAGGCCGAGAGCGCGTCGATGTCGCGGTAGACCGTGCGCACGGAGACCTCCAGCTCGGCGGCCAGCTCTTCGGCCGTCATCCGGCCGCGGTTCTGCAGCAGGAGCAGCACCGTGAGAAGTCGGGAAGCGCGCACGAATCGAGTATGCCCCGAAATCCTGACACAAGCTGACAGGTATGGGCGGTTGAGTGGGCGGCATGAACGAATTCAGCATGAAGAAGTGGGACGAGCACCTCGCGAGCGGCGAGGAGGGCGGGCCGCGCGTGGCCTACGCGCACGCCACGATGGAGTACCACGGTGTCATCGAAGGTGAGTCGATCTGCGATTACCTGCTGTACTACGCGGGTGAGGGTTACGACGGCGGCGGCACGACGTCACCGAGCTTCGAGCGCTTCGACGGCGTGGTCGGCGGCCGCCGCGGCACCTTCGTCGTCCGCCACGAAGGCGGGTTCGACCCGAAGGGCATCTGGTCGAAGTTCGAGGTCGTGCCCGGTTCGGCGACCGGCGGGCTCGCCGGGCTGGCCGGTTCGGGCACGGTGACGGGTGTGCTCGGCGAGCCGACCGTGTCGTACACGTTCGACTACCGGCTGGGCTGAGGAGGCGGCTGTGCTCGAAGTGTCGCGCAAGCAGGTCATGGCGTACCGGGTCGCGCAGCACGGGCTGCACCGCAGCGCCGCTGATCCGGTGTCGTCGTCGCTGTTCGACCTCGGCCTGCAGGACAGCATGCGCGACACCGCGTTGCTCGCGCTCGCCGCGCGGTCGGCTTCCCCGGTGGACCCGAATTCCCTTGTGGACGATCCACGCCTGGCCCTCGTGTGGTCGCACCGCGGTGCACCGCACTTCCACCGGCGCGCGGACCTGCCGGAGCTCGTGGCTTCCCTCGTGCCGCTCGACGATGACGACGCGCTGGCCCGGATGCTGTGGCAGAAGAAGGAAATCGGCGCGACGGGCGTGCCGGCCACTGAAGTCCTGTTCACCGCGGCGCGCGCGATCCGCAAGGTCGTGACGAAGCCGATGTCGAAGGGCGCCGTGAGCGCCGCTGCGACGCGCGAACTGCCCGACGCGTATTCACGCTGGTGCCGCGGCTGCAACGCCACGCACATCCAGGAACAGCTCATGCGCGTCGCCACCCTCCACGGCGGCGTGCGCCTGGAAGCCGACCAGTCCCCGGCGACGCTCGCGCCGCTGGAGGATCGCGGCCGCATGCGAACCTCACCGGACCCGGCCGCCGCGTCCCGCGTGGTGCGCGGCTACCTCACCGTGAACGGCCCCGCCACCCAGGGCGACGCGGCGGGCTTCGCCGGCACGGCTAAGACGGTGGTCGCGCGGACGTGGCCGGCCGACCTGACCGAGGTCCGCGTGGACGGCCGGCGGGCGTACCTGCCTTCGTCCCAAGTGGACGCATTGGAGAACCCGCCTTCACCGTCGGTGGTGCGGCTGCTGCCGCCCCTGGACCCCTTCACCCAAGCCCGCGACAAGGCGGTACTGGTGCCCGACACGGCGCGTGCCAAGGAAGTCTGGAAAATCCTGGGCAGCCCCGGCGCCCTCCTGGTGGACGGCGAACTCCTGGGCGTGTGGCGCACCCGCGGCTCGGGCAAACGGCTGGCCTTCACGCTCACGGCCTTCGACCCCCTCCGCCGCGCGGACCGCGACGCGGCCGAAGAGGAAGCCGCCCGGGCTGCGACTGCGCGGGGGTACGGGGATTTCTCGGTGACCTGGGCTTAGTTTCCCCGCGGCCCGCCGGCGCTCAGGATTCGTCGATGGTCGCGAGGCGGGCGGTCAGATCCTCGACGAAGCGGTCCAGCAGCCGGCCGAAGGTGGCGCGGTCTTCGGCCGGCCAGTCGGCCAGTGCGTCGGTGAACCAGCCGAGCACGGCTTGCAGGTAGCGGCCCGCCGCGGTGGTGCCGTCGGGGGTGAGTTCGATCAGGCGGGCGCGCTGGTCGTCCGGGTCGGTCACGCGGGCGACGAGGCCGCGCTTCTCCAGCGCGTGCAGGTGGCGCGTGACGTGCGGGCCGACGACCTGCATGCGCGAGGCGATCTCCCCGACGCGCAAGGGTTTCCCGGCTGTCCGCAGCGTGACGAGGACGCTGACGGCCGGCCGGTCGAGCGGGATGCCGACCTGCGCCATGGCCCGTTCGGTCAGCTGGCTGCGGTTGAGCGCGTTGCCCAGCTGCATCAGCCGCGGCAGCACCGCCGCCGGGTCGATTGTGTCACCCATCACACCTCATAGATACCTAAGTTAGTTATATAGTTGACGCAGGCGCTCCGGTCGAAGGGGGACCGGTGCGGTCTGAATAAGCATACCTAAGTTAGTTATCTGACCTGGAGGACACCATGACCACCGTTTTGATCTCCGGCGCCAGCATCGCCGGACCGGCACTGGCGTACTGGCTCGACCGCTACGGGTTCGAGGTCACCGTCGTCGAAAAGGCGAGCGCGCTGCGCGGCGGCGGCTACCCCATCGACATCCGCGGCACCGCGCTCGGCGTGGTCGAGCGCATGAGCCTGCTGCCGCAGCTGCGCGAGGCCCACGTCGACACCCGCCGCATTTCCTTCCTCAACCCGGACGGCAGCGTCGTCGCCGCCCTGCGGCCCGAGGCCATCGCCGGTGGCGTGGACGGCCGGGACCTGGAGGTGCGCCGGGGCGACCTCGCGAAGCTGCTGCACTCGGCCACCCGCGACGGCGTGGAGTACCTCTTCGACGACACCGTCACCGCCCTCGACGATCGGCCCGAGAGCGTCGACGTGACCTTCCGCAGCGGCCGGCGCCGCACGTTCGACCTCGTCATCGGCGCCGATGGCCTGCACTCGGGCGTCCGCGCCCTGACGTTCGGCCCGGAGGAACAGTTCCACCGCTACCTCGGGTACTGCTTCGCGGGCTTCACCGTGCGCAACGACTTCGGCCTGTCCCGCGAAGGCGTGCTGTGGAGCACGCCGGGCCGCGGCGCGGCGCTGTACGCCGTCGGGGACAGCGACCACGTGCACGGCTTCTTGAGCTTCGCGCGCCCCGAGCCGCCGTTCGACGCCTTCCGCGACCCGGCCGCGCAGCGCGAGCTCGTGGCCTCGGTCTTCGCCGGCGACGGCTGGGAGATCCCGCGGCTGGTCGACGCGATGCGCGCCGCCGACGACCTGTTCTTCGACGTCGTCAGCCAGATCCACCTGCTGCGGTGGTCATCGGGCCGGGTCGCGCTCATCGGCGATGCCGCGTACGCGCCGTCGTTCCTGACCGGGCAGGGTTCGAGCATCGCGCTCGTCGGGGCCTACGTGCTCGCGGGCGAACTGGCCACGCGGGCCGACCACACCGCGGCGTTCGAGGCCTACGAGCAGACCGCGCGCCCGTTCGTCGAGCTGAACCAGGCGCTGGTCTCCGAAGGCAACGCGAGCATGTTCCCCAACACCGCCGAAGCGCTGGCCGCGCGCAACGCCGAGCTGTCGCGGCGCAGCACCCTGCCCACCGCTACCGACCGGCCGGAGTACTCCGCGCTGGAGCTGCCCGACTTCACCGATCGACTGCCAAGCGGTAGCCGCGCTTGACCACGGTCTGGATCACGGCCGGGCCACCGAGCGCGGTGCGCAGGCGCCCGATCGCGGTTTCCACGGCGTGCTCCTCACCGCCCGACGGCAGCGCGGTGGTGAGCTCGCGCCGGGAGACCACGCGGCCGGGCGTGTGGGCGAGCACGCGCAGCAAAGCCATGGGGGCGGGAGCGATGTCGTGCCAAGAACCGTCGAGGACCACGGCCTGGCCGCGGAGTTCCAAGTCGTGGCCGGCGACCGAGAGCCGCGGAGCCCGGGCCAGCAGGGCGTCGGAGACGGTGCGGGCGAGCGCGCCGAGGCGCGACCGTCGCGGTTGGACGGTCGGGATGCCCAGAGCGGCCAGCGGCCCGGCGGTGATGGGGCCGACGCAGGCGACGACCACACGTGACGTCAACGCTTCGACGAGCGCCGGCAGCCGGCCGGTGCGGCGGGCCATGGCGATCGTCGACGCGGCGGCCGGCGCGGACGTGAACGGCAACGCGTCGACGGTGCCGTCGAGCACCGCGTCCAGCAGCCGGTCGAGCGGGCCCGGATCCGCCGGGCCGACCCAGCGGTAGACGGGGATTTCGATCACCGACGCGCCCGCCGCGCGCAGGGCGTCGGCGAAGTACGGCAACGGCTCGCCGTGGAGCTGGACGGCGACGGTGCGTCCGTCCACACCGGACTCCAGCAGGTGCTGCAGCACTCCGGCGTTGCTCTCCGACGGCGGCGAGTAGTCCTCCGACAGTCCGGCGGCCCGCAACGCGCCGGTCGCCTTCGGGCCGCGCGCCACCAGCCGGGCCCGCGCCAGCCGGTCCAGCAGCGCGTCGCCGAGGTCCCAGCCCTCGGCGGCCTCGACCCAGCCCCGGAAGCCGATGCCGGTGGTGGCCACGACGAAGTCCACCCGGGACTCCAGCAGCCGCCGCGTGGCGGCGTGCAGTTCGGTGTCGTCGGCGAGCGGAACGATCCGGATGGCCGGGCCGTAGCGCACGGAGGCCCCCTTGCGCACCAGAAGCGCGCCGAGCTCGTCAGCCCGGCGCGCCGCGGTGATCCCGGCCACGAACCCGGCCAGGGGGAGCACGTCCGTCACGGGGAGCCCACCTCGACGACCCCTTCCCGCACCCGCACCGGGTACACCGGCACCGAAATCCCCTCCGCGTCCAGGCACTGTCCGGTGTGGAGGGAGAACCGGTCCTTGTACACGGGCGACGCGACCACCGCCGCTCCCCCGGCGTCCCCGACGATGCCGCGCGACAGCACCGCCGCGCCGCTGCACGGGTCCCAGTTGGACAGCGCGAACCAAGAGGACCCCACCCGGAACACCGCCACCTGCTCCCCCTCCACGAGGGCCGCGACACCGGAGTGATCACCCACGTGAGCCGCCGGGCACACCGCGGTCCAGGTCCGTTCGATCGACGTGGTCATCGCTTCACCTCCGGCACGCCCAGCATCACGGGCACCTTCTGCTCCCGTTCCGGGCGGAACGAGATCGACGGGTCCGGCGTGCCCGGCGCGTTGACGAACGAGCTGAACCGCGCGAGCTTCTCCGGGTCTTCCAGCACCCCACGCCATTCGTCGGCGTAGTCCGCCACGTGCTTGGCCATCGCCGCGTCGAGGTCTTCGCAGATGCCGAGGCTGTCGTCGACGATCACCGCGCGCAGGTGCTCGAGCCCGCCGTCGAGCTCCTCGAGCCACGGTGCGGTGCGCTGCAGCCGGTCGGCCGTGCGGACGTAGAACATGAGGAACCGGTCGATCGTGCGGATCAGGGTCTCCGTGTCCACATCGGACAGGAACAGCTCGGCGTGGCGCGGCGTGGCCCCGCCGTTGCCGCCGAGGTAGAGGTTCCAGCCCTTTTCCGTCGCGATCACCCCGAAGTCCTTGCCGCGCGCTTCGGCGCATTCGCGCGCGCAGCCGGACACCCCCGCTTTGATCTTGTGGGGCGAGCGCAGCCCGCGGTAGCGCAGTTCCAGCTCGATCGCGAGACCGACGCTGTCCTGCACGCCGTAGCGGCACCACGTCGAGCCCACGCACGATTTCACCGTGCGCAGCGCCTTGCCGTACGCGTGGCCGGACTCGAACCCCGCGTCGACGAGCCGTCGCCAGATCTCCGGTAGCTGGTCCACAGTGGCCCCCAGCAGGTCGATCCGCTGGCCACCGGTGATCTTGGTGTACAGCCCGAAGTCCTGCGCGACCTGCGCGATCACCATGAGCTTCTCGGGCGTGATCTCGCCGCCGGGGATGCGCGGGACGACGGAGTAGCTGCCGTTGCGCTGCATGTTCGCGAGGAACTTGTCGTTGGTGTCCTGCAGCGTCGCCTGCTCGCCGCCGAGGATGTGGCCGTTGCCGAGCGTCGCCAGGATCGACGCGACGGCGGGTTTGCACACCGCGCACCCGGCTCCGGTGCCGTGGCGGCTGACCAGTTCGCTGAACGTGGTGATGCGCGTGGCCCGGATGATCTCGAACAGCTCCGCGCGCGACTGCGGGAAGTGCTCGCACAGCGCCTTCGACTGCTCGACGCCGCACGCGTTCAGCAGTTTCGCCAGCATCGGCACGCACGAACCGCACGACGTGCCGGCGCGCGTGCACGCCTTGAGCTTGCCGACGGAATCGCAGCCGTCCTCGTGGATCGCCCTCGTCAGCGCGCCCTTGGACACGCCGTTGCACGAACAGATCTGCGCTTCGTCGGGCAACGCGTCGACCCCGACGGCCGCGCCACCGCCGGCGGGCGCCAGCAACGCACCGGGGTCGGCGGGCAGCGGACGGCCGACCAGCGCGCGCAGCGTGTTGTACTCCGCCGCGTCGCCGACGAGCACCCCGCCGAGCAGCGTGCGGCCGTCGTCGGTGACCACGAGCTTCTTGTACGTGCCGGCGACGGCGTCGTTCACCGCGACCTCGAGCGCGCCCTCCGCGGCGGCGTGCGCGTCGCCGAAACTGGCGACGTCGACACCCATCAGCTTGAGCTTCGTGGCCGTGTCCGGTTCGGGGAACGTCGCCTCTCCCCCGGTCAGCTGCGCCGCGACGACCTCCGCCATCGCGTAACCCGGCGCGACGATGCCGTAGACGCGGCCCGCCACGGCCGCGCACTCGCCGATCGCGAACACGGCCGGGTCGTCCGTGCGGCAGTTCGCGTCGACCAGCACCCCGCCGCGCTCGCCCACGGCCAGCCCGCTCTGCCGGGCCAGGTCGTCGCGCGGGCGGACACCGGCGGAGAACACGACGAGGTCGACGTCGAGTTCCGTGCCGTTGCCCAGCTTCGCCAGCAGCCGCGAGCCGTCGGCCTCGATGGCGTCCGTGGACGTTCCCGTGTGGACGGTCACGTCGAGCTGCGTGATCAGCCGGCGCAGCAGCGCGCCGCCGCCCTCGTCGACCTGCAGCGGCATGAGCCGTGGCGCCATCTCGACGACGTGCGGCGACAAACCCAGGTCCCGCAACGCCTTCGCGGCTTCCAGGCCGAGCAAGCCACCGCCGATGACCACGGCGGACCGGCGGCCCCGGCCCGGCTTCGCGGCGGCCGCGCGGATCGCGTCGAGGTCCTCGATCGTCCGGTACACGAACACGCCCGGCAGGTCCCGGCCCGGCACCGGCGGCACGAACGGCCGCGATCCCGTGGCCAGCACCAGCGCGTCGTACGGTTGCACGTGCCCGGACGCCGTCATCACCTGCCGGGCGGTCCGGTCCACCGTCACCACGGCGTCGCCGAGCCGCAGTTCGACCAGCGGGTCGTCCGCGTAGTCCGCGCCGGGCAGCGCCAGCGCGGCCGGATCCCAAGTGTCCACGTAGGACGTCAGCGCCACTCGGTCGTACGCCGGCCGGCTCTCCTCCGCGAGCACCACGACCCGCCATTCGCCGGCCGCATCGGCCGCGCGCAACGCCTCCACGAGCCGGTGCGCGACCATGCCGTGCCCGGCCACCACCACCGTGCGCATCAGACCTGTCCCCCGGCCAGCGCGACCTGCGCCTGCAGCGCGGGTTTGCGCAGGTACACCGCCCACGTCACGCCCACGCACACCGCGTAGAACAGCAGGAACCCGACGAACGCCGGCACCCCGCTGTGCGCGGCGGCGAACGACTGCCGGAACGCGAGGTTGATGAACAGCCCGCCCAGAGCCCCGATCGCGCCGGCGAGCCCGATCAGCGCGCCCGACAGGCGCCGCGCCTTGCGCAGCTCCACGGCTTCGTCGCCACCCGCGTCGATGGCCGCGTGCGCCTTCACCTGGAAGATCGCCGGGATCATCTTGTACGTCGAGCCGTTGCCGACGCCCGTCAGCACGAACAGCACGATGAACGCGACGGTGAACAGCACCAGCGACTTCGCCGACGACGCCAGGATCAGCACGACCGTGGCCAGCGCCATCCCGCCGAACGTCGCGAACGTGACACGGCCGCCGCCGAGCCGGTCGGACAGCCGCCCGCCGAGTGGCCGCGCGAGCGAGCCCAGCAGCGGCCCGAGGAACGTCACTGCCGCGGCCTGCAGCGGCGTGCGGCCGAACTGGTTCTGCAGCACCAGCCCGAACGCGAAGCTGTACCCGATGAACGAACCGAACGTCCCGACGTACAACAGCGACATGACCCACGTGTGTCCATATCGGACGACCTCGCGCATCGCCTTCGTATCACCGCGAACGGTGGCGAGGTTGTCCATGAACAGCGCGGCGCACAAGGCGGCGATCACGATCAACGGCAAGTAGATGAACAGCACGACCCGCGGCGCCGTCGCCCCGACCGTGCCGATCACGAGCAGGCCGACCAGCTGGATCACGGCGACACCGAGGTTGCCGCCGCCGGCGTTGAGGCCGAGCGCCCAGCCCTTGTACCGCTCCGGGTAGAAGGTGTTGATGTTCGTCATCGACGACGCGAAGTTCCCGCCGCCGACCCCGCCGAGCGCGGCCATCAGCACGAACGTGCCCAGCGACGTGCCGGGGTGCAGCACGATCGCCGTCAGCACCGTCGGCACCAGCAGCAACGCCGCGCTGAAGATCGTCCAGTTGCGCCCGCCGAACTTCGCCACGGCGAACGTGTAGGGCAGCCGCATGACCGCGCCCACGAGCGTCGGGGTGGACACGAGCAGGAACTTGTCGGCGGCCGAGAACCCGTAGGCCGGCCCCATGAACAGCACGACGACCGACCACAGTGTCCAGATCGAGAACCCGATGTGCTCGGCGAACACGGAGAACCACAGGTTGCGCCGGGCGATCCGCTTCCCGGTCGACTCCCAGAAGGTCTCGTCCTCGGGTTCCCAGTGCTCGATCCAGCTGGCCTTCACGGTGTCCTCCTCGATCGGGGTCATTGAGCCGCCAGCCAGCCGGCGACGGCGGAAACGGTGTCGTGGCAGCCGCCGCACCCCGTGGTGGCGCGGGTGGCGCGCGCCAGTGCGGCGACGTCCGTGGCGCCGCCGCGCCACGCCTCGACGAGCCGGCCCTTGGTCACGGCGTTGCAGCGGCAGATCAGGGCCGACGCGGGCAGGTCGGCGGGGCTCGCGGCGGGCGGCGTGCCCGTGGGCAGCGCACGGCCGAGCAGCACGGCGAGCCGGTCTTCGGGCAGCGGGATCCCGCGGTCGTGGAACTGCGTGACGGTCGCGGCCGCGTCGGGCAGGCCGAGCAGGATCGCGCCCGTCACGCGGTTGTCGCGCACGACGAGCTTGCCGTAGCGGCCGCCGGACGGGTCGTCGATCGTCAGGACGTCGGCGTCGGCGCCGTCGTGGGTTTCCCCGAGGGCCGTGAGGTCGACGCCCCGCGCCTTGAGCCGCGTGACGACCCGCGTGCCGCGGTAGCGCGCGGCTGTGTCGACGCCGGTGAGCAGGTCGGCGAGCACCGCGGCCTGTTCCCACGCGGGCTGCACCAGCCCGGCCGGCGCGTGGTCGTGGCGCGCGCAGTCACCCAGGGCGTGGATGCGGCCGTCGCTGGTGCGCAGCAGGTCGTCCACGAGCACGCCGCGGTCCACGGCCAGGCCCGCCGCCTCGGCGAGCGCCGTTTCCGGGCGGACGCCCGCGGCCACCACGACCAGGTCGGCGGGGACGAAGCTGCCGTCGTCGAGTTTCAGGCCGTCGCCGGGGAGGTGGCGCGCGGCCGTGGCGTCGAAGCGGAAGCTCACGCCCAGCTCGGCGAGCCGCCGCGCGAGCACCCGGCCGGCGCCGGCGTCGAGCTGGCGTTCCATCACGTGCCCGTGCGGGTGGACGACGGTGACGTTCGCACCGCGCCCGGCGAGCCCGCGCGCGGCTTCGAGGCCGAGCAACCCGCCGCCGAGCACGGCAACGGGTGCGCCGGGCTGCGCGGCGTCGAGGATGCGGGTGCAGTCGTCGAGGGTGCGGAAGGTCAGCACACCCGGGCCGGGTTCGAGTCCTTCGACCGGCGGGAGCCACGGTTCGGCGCCGGTGGCGAGCACCAGGGCGTCGTAGCCGAGCACACCGCCGGTGGTCTCTACGGTCCGGTGCTCCCGGTCGATGGCGACCACGGACTCGCCCAGCCGCAGGTCGACGTCGGTGCGGGCGGCCCAGTCCTCGTCGTGCAGCCGCACGGTGGCCGCGGTCAGCCCGCCCGCGAGCACCGACGAGAGCAGCACCCGGTTGTACGCGGGGTGCGGCTCGGCGCCGACGATCGTGAGCCGCACCCGCTCGGCGTCCGGGTCCCGGCGCCGGATCTCGTCGGCCAGCCGCGCGCCAGCCATGCCGTACCCGGCGACGACGACGTGCCGGGCGCTCACGCGTCCACCTCTTCGTCCACCTGGGACAGCGCGACCGCGCACACCTTGAACTCGGGCATGCGGCTGACCGGGTCGAGCGCGGGGTTCGTCAGCAGGTTCGCCCGGCCTTCGCCGGGGAAGTGGAACGGCAGGAACACCAGGTCGGGCTTGAGCGAACCGACGCACCGGACGCGGGCGACCGTCTCGCCGCGGCGTGACCGCACGACGGCGCGGGCACCGTCTGCGAGGCCGGCGCGCGCGGCGGTTTCGGGGTGGACCTCCACGAACACCTCCGGGACGACGTCCACGAGCTCGGCGATCCGGCGGGTCTGGGCGCCGGACTGGTAGTGCTGCAGCACGCGGCCGGTGGTGGCCTGCAAGGGGAATTCGGCGTCGGGCAGTTCGGCGGGCCCGGTGTGGTCGACCGCGGCGAAACACGCGCGGCCATCGGGGTGGGCGAAGCGGTCGAGGAACAGCCGCGGGGTGCCGGGGTGGTCCTCGGCGGGGACGGGCCAGTGCAGGGCTTCGCCCGAGCGGAGCCGGTCGTAGGTGATGCCGGAGTAGTCGGCGGTGCCGCCCTTCGAGGCTTTCCGCAGTTCTTCGAAGACTTCGCCCGCGTCAGCCGGGAACCGCTCGGCCGGCTGGCCGAGGCGAGTCGCCAGGTCGCGGAGCACGCCGAGGTCGGACCGCACACCGGCCGGCGCGTCGACGGCCTTGCGGCGCAGGAGGATCCGGCCCTCGAGGTTGGTGAGCGTGCCGTCTTCCTCCGCCCACTGCGTGACCGGGAGCACGACGTCGGCGCGCTCGGCGGTCTCGGACAGCACGAAGTCGGCGACGACGAGGAAGTCCAACGCGGACAGTCGATCTTGGACCGCGGCCGACCGCGGCGCCGACACCACGACGTTGCTGCCGAAGACGAGCAGCGCCTTCGGGCCGTCTTCACGGCCCAGCGCGTCGAGCAGCTCGGTCGCCGACCGGCCCGGCCCCGGCAGGGCTTCCGGGGCCACGCCCCAGACTCCGGCGACGTGCGCGCGGGCGGCCGGGTCGTCGATCTTCCGGTAGCCGGGGAGCTGGTCGGCCTTCTGGCCGTGTTCTCGCCCGCCTTGGCCGTTGCCCTGGCCGGTGAGGCAGCCGAACCCCGAGCCGGGCCGGCCGGGCAACCCGAGCGCGAGCGCCAGGTTGATCCAGCCGCCGACGGTCGCCGTGCCGGTCGCGTGCTGCTCGGTTCCGCGAGCGGTGAGGACGTAGGCGTTGCGCGCCTTGCCGAGCAGCTCGGCCGCGCGCCGCTGGTCGGCGGCCGAGACGCCGGTCACGCGCTCGGCCCGCTCCGGCCACCACGCGGCGGCGATGCGCCACGCTTCGTCGAAGCCGGCCGTCCGATGGTCCACATAGGACTTTTCGAGGTGGCCCTCGGCGACCACGGCGTGCAGGATCCCCAGCGCCAGCGCCAGATCCGTGCCCGGCGCCGGTGCGAGGTGCAGGCCGGCCAGCTCGGCCGTCGGCGTCCGGCGCGGGTCGACGACGATCAGCTCGGCGCCGCGCACGTGCTGCACGAACGGCGGCATCGTCTCCGCCGGGTTCGCCCCGGCGAGCAGCACGACGTCGGCGCCGGCGAGGTCCGTTACGGGGAACGGCAGCCCGCGGTCCGCGCCGAACGCCTTCAGCCCCGCCGCGGCGGCCGACGACATGCAGAAGCGGCCGTTGTAGTCGATCTGCGAAGTCCCGAGTGCGACGCGGGCGAACTTCCCCAGCAGGTAAGCCTTTTCGTTGGTGAGCCCGCCGCCGCCGAACACCGCGACGGAGTCGGGACCGTGCTGGTTCCGGAGGTCACGCAGCTTCGCCGCGACGACGTCCAGCGCCTCGCCCCAGCTCGCCGGGGTGAGTTCGCCGCCGCGCCGGACCAGCGGCGTCGTCAGCCGGTCGCCACCGCGCAGGAGCTCACCGGACGTCCAGCCCTTCTGGCACAGACCCCCGGCGTTGACCGGGAAGTCGCGCGGGGTGACGCGCGTGCCCTCCAGGCGCATCCCGCACTGCAGCGCGCAGTAGGGGCAGTGCGTGTCGGCGTGCGGCACGGGCGCTCCTCGGGGTCGGCGTTGGCCCCGACGCTAAGCACGCCGTGTTACCTGGAAACGCTGGAATGTTTCAGGCAGTTGACATCACTCGCCGCTTCGCACCACCGAGCGGTGAGGTCTAGAGGATCGCGCTCACCTCACGCGCCGCGGCGCGCAGCCCGTCCAGGGCCGCGCCGGTCGAGCGCGGGTTCAACGCGTTGCCCGCCAAGCGGAACAGCACCGCGCGCAGCAGCAGCTGCGGCCACTCCGGCAGGTGCGCCCACCGGTCGAGCAGGTCACCCGTCGCGCCGCCCCAGGCGAGGGCGTCGACGGCGGCCACGGCGGCGCCGTATTCGCCCGGGCGGTAGTACGGCACGAAGTCGACGATGCCGGGGGCGGCGTCGCCGTCGAAGAGCACGCCCGCGAGGAGTTCGCCGTGCGCGACCTGCAACGGCAGCTTGACCGGCCGGCGCGCGGGGGCCAGCACCTCGAACCAGCGGCCGCCCTTGGCTTCGTCGAGCGGGCGGTCGAGTTCCTCCCACGCGATGCGGTCGGCGATCGCGTCGACGTCGTCGCGGGCGGACAGGAAATCCGGGCGCGGCAGGTCGGCCGTGGCGCGGTGGAGCTTCACGGCGGCGAGCAGCGCACCGTCGGCCCGGTGCTCGGGCGTGCCCGCGACGTAGCGCCACGCGGACCAGTCACCGACGATCCAGCGGCCGTCGCTCGCCCGCACCGGCTTGGCGACCCGCAGCCCCGGCTCCTCGACGTGGTCGAGCGCGCGAGCGGTCCACAGCGTGCGGGAACGGTCCTTCACCGGCTTCAGCACGAGGTCGCCGCAGAGCCACGCCGACGAATCCGGCAACGGCGAAACCGCGCCGGCGTCGCCGCCGAAGGCCGAGCACACCCGCTCCGGGGGCCGTTCGAGAGTGGACCGCACAAGGTGCCAAGGTACCCGCCCCGGCGCGCCACGAACGAGAAGACGCGCTGGTCACGCACGGTTTTCTGATTCCGGACACGACCGGCCGAAACGCCGTGAGGGCCCCCTCGAAACCGAGGAGGCCCTCACGCGCGGGAACTGTCAGTACGTCGGCAGGCTCGGGTCGATCTGCCGGGCCCAGGCCAGGACACCGCCGCCGAGGTGCGTCGCGTCCTTGAACCCGGCCGCGTGCAGCGCGGCCAGCGCCTCCGCCGAACGCGCACCCGACTTGCAGTGCAGCACGATCGGCTTGTCCTGCGGCAGCTCGGCGAGCGCCTCGCCCGAGAGGATCCGGTCCTTCGGGATCAGCGTCGCGCCCTTGATGTTCACGATCTCGTACTCGTGGGGCTCACGGACGTCGATCAGGGCGAAGTTGTCGCCGTTGTCGAACTTGGCCTTGAGCTCCGCGGGCGTGATCGTGCTGCCGGACGCGGCCTCCTGGGCCTCGTCGGACACGACACCGCAGAACGCGTCGTAGTCGATCAGCTCGGTGATCTTCGGGGTCTCCGGGTCCTTGCGGATCTTGACCTCGCGGTACTTCATCTCCAGCGCGTCGTAGCTGATGAGCCGGCCGAGCAGCGGCTCACCGATGCCGGTGATGAGCTTGATCGCCTCGGTCACCATGATCGAGCCGATGGACGCGCACAGCACGCCCAGCACGCCACCCTCGGCGCAGGAGGGGACCATGCCGGGAGGCGGCGGCTCGGGGTAGAGGTCGCGGTAGTTGAGGCCCTTGCCGTTGGGCGCGTCCTCCCAGAAGACGCTGACCTGGCCTTCGAACCGGAAGATCGAACCCCACACGTACGGCTTGCCCAGCAGCACGGCGGCGTCGTTCACCAGGTAGCGCGTGGCGAAGTTGTCGGTGCCGTCGAGGATCAGGTCGTACTGGCGGAAGATCTCCAGCGCGTTCGACGACTCGAGCCGCTCGACGTGCAGGTGCACCTTGACGAACGGGTTGATCTCGGCGATCGACTCCTGGGCCGAAGCGGCCTTGAGCTTCCCGACGTCCGAGACGCCGTGGATGACCTGGCGCTGCAGGTTCGACTCGTCGACCACGTCGAAATCGATGATCCCGAGCGTGCCCACACCCGCTGCGGCGAGGTACAGCAGCGCCGGGCTGCCGAGGCCGCCGGCACCGATCACCAGTACCTTGGCGTTCTTCAGCCGCTTCTGCCCGATCACCCCGACGTCCGGGATGATGAGGTGCCTGCTGTAGCGCGCCACCTCTTCCTTCGTGAGCTCGGCAGCCGGCTCAACGAGCGGCGGCAGTGCCGTGTCTGACATCGGGTCCTCCATACTCGCGCGGATCGCGTAGTCAATCCCAGTATCCACAACGCGCGCTGGCAAGGTGGGCTTCCCGGTGTCCGGATCGTGGGACGGGGGTTGCTTTGTGCGGCCCGGTGCCAATGAGGTGCTAGTGACCCTGTGGGGTGGGGTTCGGCCAGGCGTTCGGGACGCACGTGTGGTGGTCCGAGGCGACCTTGCCCTTGTCGCCGCCGGGGATGTTGTTGAGCATCGCCACGTAGTCGTCGGCGACGCCGAAGGACTGCTGCATCATCACAGGCGCCGGCTGGCCGTTGCCGGGGCAGCCGACGTGGATGTTGCCCAGCGCGTGGCCCACCTCGTGGTTGATGGCGTACTGGCGGTAACCGGTCATGTCGGCGCCGTAGACCTTCGCGCCGCGGACCCAGCGGGCGAGGTTGATGAGCACGCGGCCCATGCTGCGGCGGTAGCAGGAGGCCTCGAACTTGATCTGGAAGCCGCACGCGTCGGCGCGGTGCGTGGTGTTCGGTGAGGTCAGGCTCACGCGGAAGCTCGGGTCCGGGTAGCTCGAGTCGACGCGCTGCAGCCGGATGTCACCGTTCCACGTCCAGCTGCGCGGGTCGGACAGGATGCCCTGCACGGCCGTCGCGAAGCTGTCGTCGCCGGCGTAGCTCGACGGGTCGATGCCGTCCTCGACCTCGACGGTGTAGGTGTAGAGCTTGCCGCTCTTGCCGACGACCGGGCCCGAGCCGGGCACGACGTGCCACGTGCCCTTGCCGGCCTCGGTGAAGGTGCCGCCCGCGGGAAGTTCGGCCGTCGGCACGTTCACGTCCACCGGCTTGGCCGGGTTCTCCGGGATGGCCTGGCCGCCGTCGATCGCGCCCGCCGCCGCGTCACCCACCGCCGATTCGCCGCCGCTCGTGCTCGCCGACGAACCGGGTTCGGCCGGGCTGGTCGCGGTGTTCACCACGACCAGCGCGGTGATGACGACCAGGATCGGCAGCGCGTACACGCGCCAGCCGTACGTCTTCACGAATCCGCCGACGCCGCGCTTCTTCCTGGGCGCGGGCCGGCGCGCCGCCTTGCCGGGCTCGTCCTCGCCCTTCGGCTGCCACGACGCCTTCAGCGGCTCCGCGCTCGTGCGGCGCGAGCCGGGGCGGTAGCGGTCGTCGCCCAAGCGCTGCGCGGGCGGCTTCGACGGCCGGAACTGGCCGACGCGCGGCGAGCCCGTGTCCGTCAGGGATGGGTTCTGCGAGTTCGATGATGTCCTCGTGCTGCGCGACGAGCCCGACGTCGAACGCCTGGCGGATCCGGCGTACGAGGCCCGCCGGTTCTCTCCTCGCGCGTCCTTCGGCCGGTCCACCGCCTCAGGGTGCCACACCCGGAGCGTGCTGCTCTCGGCGACTGGCTGATGACCGAAAGCTGATCTGTCACTCGTTCGGACTACCAGACGCCCTTCTCCGCGGACTCCCACAACCCGAGAACCGCCCGCGCTACGACGTTCGGGCGTTCCATCTGAGCCACGTGCCCGGTTCGGGGAAGGACGAGCAGCCGGGCGTGTCGCAGCAGCCGGGCGGTGCGCGGCGCGCGCCGCACGGAGATCACCCGGTCGTGCAAGCCCCAGACGACGAGTGTGGGGATGTTCACCCGCGCCGCGACGGACCACAGCGACGCGTCGCCGACCGCCGACCACCGCCGGAAGATGCCGAACGTGCTGCGCGCCATCGCCGGCGCCGCCCAGGCCAGCGCGGCGCGGGCGCCGTGCTCCTGCTCCAGCTCGTCGAGGCGCTGCTCCGGGAACCTCCGCGGGTCGTGGAAGCACAGCTCGATGACCTGCGCCGCGCGTTCGCGGGCCGTCATCGCCGCCAGCCGGCGCCGCACGCGCGGGCCGACCACCGGCAGGTACGCGAACGCCATCATCGGGTCCGACAGCCGCCGCGGGTCCGGGCGGCGGTCGGGCATCGCCGGCGAGATCAGGGTGAGCGTGCGCACCAGCTCGGGCCGCGTGTGGGCCACGAGCAGCGCGATCGCGCCACCCATCGAGTTGCCGAGCAGGTGCACCGGGCCCGCTTCGAGGCCCTCGAGGTACTTCGCCACCACCTGCGCGTGGGCGTCCAGGCTGAAGTCGAACCCGGCGCCGGGCTCGGAGAACCCGAAGCCGGGCAAGTCGATCGACCGCCCGCTCGCGGTCGGCGACAGCAGCGCCGCGAGGTCCGTCCAGTTGCTCGCCGACCCGCCGAGCCCGTGGACGTAGACGGCGACGGTACCGTCGGGACCAGGGGTGCGGCGGACGTTCAGCGAAACACCGCCGACTTCCTCGACCGCGCCGGGCCAGGGCGGCAGCACCGGCTCGAGCACCGGCAACGGCCGCGTGGACAGCGGCACGTGGGTCACCGCCGGGCGCACCGCCGTCGCGGCGGCCGGGCGCGTCGTGGATGTGGTCACCACCTCAGGATGCCCGACACTTGGCGGTTCCGGCGTACCGGCGAGTAATCTCAAACCCGCTTCACGCGGTGGTGCGACCGCCCGGCGAAGCCGTGGACGGGAGGAAGAATGACGGAAATGGCGCGACTGCAGCAACGAGGCGTCCGGCTGCCCCGGACCGAACGCCGGGCTCAACTGCTTGCCGCCGCGCAACGCGTCTTCGCCGAAAACGGCTACCACGCCGCGGCCATGGACGAGATCGCCGAAGAGGCGGGCGTGAGCAAGCCCGTGCTGTACCAGCACTTCCCCGGCAAGCTCGACCTGTACATCGCGTTGCTGGAGAGCCACGTCGACGACCTGGTGGGCCGCGTCAAGGGCGCGCTCGACTCGACGACGGACAACCGCCAGCGCGTGCCGGCCACCGTCGGCGCTTTCTTCGACTTCGTGAACAACGACGCCGGTGCGTTCCGCATGGTCTTCGAAAGCGACCTGCGCGGTGAGCCGGCCGTGCAGGAGGCGGTGGACCGCGCGACTTCGGCGAGTGTCGAGGCCATCACGGAAACCATCACCTCCGACGCGGGTCTCGACGAGGACAAGGCGCGCCTGCTGGCCGTCGGCCTCGTCGGCATGTCGCAGGTCTCCGCGCGGTACTGGCTCCAGCACAGCCAGTCGATCAGCCGCGACGAAGCCGTGGCGCTCACGGCCAACCTGGCCTGGCGCGGCATCGGTGGCGGTTTCCCGCTCAAAGAGGGCTGAGGTGGCGCCGGTCGTCGTGGCCGTGCCCGGCACGCTCTGCAGCCCGGCGGTCTTCGCGCCGCTCGCGCACGCGTGGCGGGGGGTCGTGCACGCGGTCGACTGGATGACGGCGCCCGGGCCGTGGCGCGTCGAGGACGTGGCCGCGCGGATCGCGTCCCGCATCGACCGGCCGGTGCTGCTGGCCGGGCACTCGACGGGTGGCTGCATCGCGGCGCACCTCGCGGCGACGCGGCCCGAGCTCGTGGCCGGGCTGCTGCTGGCGAACACCGGCGCGCACATGCGCGGGCACGGCGACGTCGACCGGATCCTCACGACCATCGAGACGGCGTGGGGTCCGGACCTGCACGCGGCGGTGCTGGACCGCTCGTTCGCCTCGCCGGTGCCGGACGCGTTCCGCGCCGAGCTCCTCGCCTACGCCGCGCGCGTGCCGCAAGCCGCCGCGCTGGAGGTGCTGACGAGCCAGCGCGACCTCGACCTCACGCCGGAGCTCGCGGCGATCCGCTGTCCGGTGCGGGTGCTGCACGGCGTCCACGACCGCGCGCGGTCACCGGCGGACGCGCGGTACCTCGCCGACCACCTGCCGACGGCGGAACTGACCACAGTGGACACCGGGCACACGCCCGTGTGGGAGGACGTGCCGGCAACCGTCGCGGCGCTGGAATCCCTGGTCCCGCAGCGGCTTTCCTAGCGGACGGCCACCCGCAGCAGCGCGCCGATCCGCGCGGCGACCTCACCCGCGCGTTCCTGCGGCAGCATGTGGCCGGCGCCGGGATAGCGGACGAACTCGGCGTCGGGCAGCTCGTCGGCGATCACCTTCGCGTGCGGTAACGGGCAGAGCCGGTCCTTCTCCCCCGCCAGCACCACACCCGGCACGGTGCGCAAGGCCCGCAACGCGACGCGGCAGTCGTGCACCGAGATCGCGTCCTGGAACTCGCCGACCGAGGCCGGGTGCGCGCACAGCACCTGTTCGGCGACGCTGCGGACGTCGGCCGGCCGCGGTTTGTCGCCGAACACCAGCAACCGCGCGCCGGACCGCACCACCGCCGGGTTCAGCGGCAGCCGTTCGCCCTTGCGGTGGGCCAGCGCCTTCGCCAGCTTCCGCTCGAACCGCGCGGACATCGAGCCGGCGAGCCCGGGCAGGCCCAGCGTGATCCGGTCCATCTGCCCCGAAGACGTGGCCACGAACGCGACGCCCCGCACGCGGTCCTCCACCAGCTGCGGATGCCGTTCGGCGAGCGCCATGATCGTCATGCCGCCCATCGAATGTCCCGCCAGGACAACGGGTCCCGTGGGGACGCGGTCCGCGATGAGCTCGGCGAGGTCGTCCGCGAGGCGCGGGATCGTCGCCGTCCCCCGGCGAGCCGGCGACGATCCCCCGTGGCCGCGCAGGTCGTAGCGCACGACGCGCGGGCCGGGTCCGAGGTGCTCGAGCACGCCGTCCCACGTGCGGTGGTCCTGCGTCCAGCCGTGCACCAGCACGAGCGTCACCGGTGCTTCGGCGGGACCTTGTGCTTCCACGTGCAGGGCCGCGCCGTCGCCGGCGACGAACCGGTGCTCCCGCGAGGGGTTCTGGAGCCGTTCGAGCGTGGTCACTTGCCCTCCGGCAGCAGGAAGGACTTCTTCCAGAAGTACCGCCCCGGCAGCCCGACCAGACCGGATTCCTGCAGGAACGGCATGATCTTCTCCCCGGCCCACGCGATCGTCGCGCGCCAGTGCGGGTTGTTCAGCGCCGCTTCGACGCCGTCGCGCGGGCGGATGCCGACGGCCTTGTACACGTTGGGGTTGATGAACGCGCGCGTCACGAAGTACGAGATCAGCGCGATGATGAACTGCTGGTAGGCGATCTCGTGCTTGCCCAGCTTGGCCATCCCGCGCGTCACCTCTTCGCGCGCGAAGGTCACGTGGCGCGCTTCCTCGAGCACGTGGATGCGGTTGACCATGCGCACCAGCGGCTGCACGTTCTCGTTCACCATCTGCTCGCGCTGCAAGCGGTCCAGCACCTCCTCGGCCACCAGGATCGCGCCGTAGCGCGCGGGGCCGTAGGAGATGGCGGGCATGAGCTTCGCGGTCTGGCGCAGCGCCGGCACCGGACCGTAGGCGGGGCAGCCGATGCGCGCGGCCATGCGCGCGAACATCGTGGAGTGACGGCATTCGTCGGCGATCTCCGTGAGCGCGTACTGCGCGTGGGAGCTCGTCGGGTCCTCGTCGTAGACCTCCTTGAGCAGCATCTGCATCAGGAGGATCTCGAACCACAGGCCGGTCGTGGCGACGCTCGCGACCTCGTGCTTGCCGAGTTCGATGCGCTGCTCGGGCGTGAGCTCGTCCCACAGCTTCGTGCCGTAGAGCGACGAGCGCTCGGGGAGGATGTAGGTCTTGCCTTCGACGAGCGGCGCGTCCCAGTCGATGTCGACGTCGGGGTCGTAGAACTTGTTCGCCGAGGACTTGAGCAGCCGGTCGGCGGTCTTCTCCCGGTCGGTCTCCTTGAGCGTCCGCGTCATCGCTCGCCCCTTCCCGCACTTCGTCTTCCGCTGCAACCCTTAGCTGTTACTTGAGGTAACAGTTACCTCTGGTAGCATGACCGCCGTGATCGAACGTGTCAAGCGCTCCAGCAAGCAGTCCGGCAAGCAGGCCTCGGCGGAGGCCGCGACGGGTGACGCCCGGCGGGACCGGTGGCGCAAGCACCGCATCGCGCGGCGCGCGGAGTTCGTGGAGGCCGCGCTGCGGGCGCTCGACACGCACGGGCCGGACCTGGGCATGGAGGACGTCGCGGCGGAGGCCGGCGTCACGAAACCCGTGCTGTACCGGCACTTCGAGGACAAGGCCGACCTGTACGTGGCGCTGGGCCAGCGCGGCACGGAGATCCTGTTCGAGCGGCTGATCCCGGCGATCAACGCGGAGCTCGCGCCGGTGCCGCGGATCCGGATGGCGCTCAACGCGTTCTTCTCGGTGATCGAGGAGCACCCGAACCTGTACCGGCTGCTCGCGCGCGGGGGCCGGCACGAGAAGACGGTGGCGGACTCCGACGTCGTCGCGGAGGACAAGGAGGTCATCGCCACCGCGCTGACCGCCCTGCTCGGCGACTACATGCGGATGTTCTCCATGGATTCGGGTGCGGCGGAACCGTGGGCGCACGGGATCGTCGGCATGGTCCAGAGCACCGGCGAGTGGTGGCTCGACCGCCGCTCCATGAGCCGCGACTCCGTGGTCGAGTACCTCACGCAGATCATCTGGGCGGCCATCGACGGGCTGACGCGCCAGCACGGCGTGGTCATCGACCCGAACCTGCCGCTGGAGGAGAACAAGGTCGTGCAGCTCGGCCGCAGCAAAGCGGCCGAGTCCGACGCGGGCTGAGCTTCGCCGTACCCACCGTTTCGACCAGGGAGGACCTCTGATGAGCGAGCACGACGAAGACGGCTACGCGGGCCCCGCGACGATCGTCGTCGACGACGCGCAGCTGGCGGTGGAGGTCGACCTGCGCGGCTACTTCCAGCCCATCGACGGCTACTACCACTGGTGCGGCCGCGTCGCGGTGTCCCCGGAGCTGGCTTCGGCGGTCGGCGGGCGCAAGAAACCCTGCACGATCCGGGTGGGCGCGCTGACGGCCGCCGGTGAACTGTCCGATCCGGACCCGTGGGGCCGCTACCGGATCACGGGGACGTCGACCCCGCCGTTCTCCGTGCCGAAGACCCTGGAAGAGGTCGAAGCGGCGACGGCCTGAGTCCTGCGGGCGGCCCGATCGGGTGGCCGGAACGCGAAAGAGCCGCCCCGGGAATCCCCGGAGCGGCTCTTTTCGAGCGAGCAAGCGTCAGGCGCCGACGCCGAAGCCCACCTTGCGCACGTCCGACGGCGCGATTTCGACGTACGCGATCCGGTCGGCCGGGACGATGTACTTGCGGCCCTTGTCGTCGCTGAGGCGGAAGAGCCCGTCACCGGCGTTGAGGGCCTCGCTGACCAGTTTCTCCACCTCGTCGGCGGTCTGGCCGCTGGACACCACCAGCTCGCGCGGCGTGTCCTTGATGCCGATCTTGACCTCCACGTGGGACCTCCGCTGGAAATTCGTTGTGACTACGCCCGGCAAGGCTAACCGAAGCTCCGCGCTGCGGTGTCGCGCCACCGCGTGGTGAACCGGCACCTCAGCCGAGCCCGAGCGCCTGCATGCGCTTCGTGTGCCCCTGCTGCAACCGCCGGAACAGAGCACCGATTCCCGACAGGTCACCGGACCCCGCGACGATGAGTTCGGCCAGGCCATCGCGTTCCGCGACCACGTACTGGGCCTGCGTCAGTGCTTCGCCGAGCAGCCGGCGGCCCCACAGGGCGAGCTTGTCGCGCGTCTTCGGGTCGGCCTTGATGCCCGCGGCGACTTCGCGTTCGGCGAACGCGGAATGCCCCGTGTCGGCGAGGACGGTGAGCACCAGGTCCTTGGTCTCGGGGTCGAGCCAGCTCGCGATCTCGCGGTACAGGTCCGCGGCCAGCCCGTCGCCGACGTACGCCTTGACCAGGGATTCCAGCCACGACTTGGGCCGGGTGGAGGCGTGCCAGGCGTCGACCTGGGCGACGAAGGGACTCATCGCGTCGTCGATCGCCACGCCGTGGGCGGCCAGGTGGGCCGACAGCAGGTCGAAGTGACCGATCTCGGCCGCGGCCATCGACGCGAGCGCGGCGCGGCCGGCCAGCGTCGGCGCGCTGCGGGCGTCCTCGGCCATCCGGTCGAAGGCCGAGAGCTCGAGGTAGGCGATCACGCCGAGCAGGTCGACGACGCCTTCGGTGATCTCTTTCGGGTCGGTCACGGCGACGAGGGTATCGCCGAACCCGTGGTCGACGCCGTGAAGAGACCGATCCCACGCCACGCCGTCGTGCCCGGTAGTGTTGAAAAACTCCTGACCAGGTACACTGCGGGAGAGATCGATAAAGCTTCCGCACGCCGTCTGGCTGCGGGAACCAGGCGGGCGACCGGTGCCACCAGGGCTGCCGGGGTTCGCCGAAATTGTGCGTGCACGCCTCCAGCGGCATTCCCGGGAGGGCGGCTGCGGCGCCGAGTGAAATCCACGGTGCCCGCCAGATCCCCCGGTCGAGTGTCGAGTGACAACCGGCCTGTGCGCGCTGGTCACGAGAGAGGCGATCACCCTGACCGCAGAACAGTCCACAACCGAAGAAACCACCGCCGCAGTCGCGCTGGAGCACAGCGAAACCGGCCCGGCTGCGCTCGACACCTCGCACCCGCTCCAGGCGGGCGCACCGGTGACCGAGGAGTCACCGACCTTCGAATCGTTCGGCGTCAAGCCGGAGATCGTGAAGGCGCTGGCCGAGGCCGGCATCGAGCGGACGTTCGCCATCCAGGCGCTCACGCTGCCCCTGGCCATGGCGGGCGACGACCTGATCGGCCAGGCCCGCACCGGCATGGGCAAGACGCTGGGCTTCGGCGTCCCGCTCCTGCACCGGCTGCAGGTCCCCGGCGACGGCACCCCGCAGGTGCTGGTCGTCGTGCCGACGCGCGAGCTGTGCATCCAGGTCGCCAACGACCTGAAGGGCGCCGGCAAGCACCTCGGCATCCGCACGCTCGCCATCTACGGCGGGCGCCCGTACGAGCCGCAGATCGAGGCGCTGCGCAAGGGCGTCGACGTCGTCATCGGCACCCCGGGCCGCCTGCTCGACCTGGCCGAGCAGCAGCACCTCGTGCTGGGCAAGGTCCGCGGGCTCGTGCTCGACGAGGCCGACGAGATGCTCGACCTGGGCTTCCTGCCCGACATCGAGCGCATCCTGCGGATGGTGCCCGACGAGCGCCAGACCATGCTGTTCTCCGCGACGATGCCGGGCCCGATCATCACGCTGGCCCGCACGTTCCTGCGCCAGCCCACGCACATCCGCGCCGAGGAGAACGACGCCGGCGCCGTCCACGAGCGCACCACGCAGTTCGTCTACCGCGCGCACTCGATGGACAAGCCCGAGGTCATCGCCCGCATCCTGCAGGCCGAGGGCCGTGGGCTCACGATGATCTTCAGCCGCACCAAGCGCACCGCGCAGAAGGTGGCCGACGACCTGGTGGAGCGCGGCTTCGCGGCCGCCGCCGTGCACGGTGACCTGGGCCAGGGCGCCCGCGAGCAGGCGCTGCGCGCGTTCCGCTCGGGCAAGGTCGATGTGCTGGTGGCCACCGACGTCGCGGCCCGCGGCATCGACATCGACGACGTCACGCACGTCATCAACTACCAGTGCCCCGAGGACGAGAAGACCTACGTCCACCGCATCGGCCGCACCGGCCGCGCCGGCCGCACCGGGGTCGCGGTCACGCTCGTCGACTGGGACGAGGAGCCGCGCTGGAAGCTGATCTCCGACACGCTGGGTCTGGACAAGCCGGAGCCGGTGGAGACGTACTCGTCGTCGCCGCACCTGTTCAGCGACCTCGGCATCGCGGAGGGCACCACCGGCCGGCTGCCGCTCGCGAAGCGCACGCGCGCCGGGCTGGCCGCCGAGGAGGAAGAGGACCTGGGCGGCAAGCGCCGGGGCCGTCGCGGCTCCGCGCAGGAAGACGCGCCGCGCAAGCGTTCGCGGACCCCGCGCAAGCGCACCCGCGGTGGTGCGCGCTCGGCCGCCGCGATCGAGGCGGCCGACGCCGCTGCCGCCACCTCGTCCCCGTCCGAGTCCGCCCCGGCGGGCGAGGAGCAGCCGCGGTCGCGCTCGCGCCGCCGCACCCGTTCCGGCGCCGGTGGCGAGTCGACCGGCCCCGCCGGCGCGGCGTCGGCGACCGCGTCCGCACCGGGGGAATCCGGTGAAACGGGCGAGCGCCCCGCACGCCGGCGCCGTCGTCGCCGCCCCTCCGCGACGTCTGATACACCTGCGTCGGCAGACTGAGCGGACCAGCGGAGCCGACGGGCGGGAGTCAGGTACGTGAGCGACCACGAGGACAGCGCACGGCGTGACACACCGTCCGAATCGGACAACCGGGCCGAGGAGCTCGGAGTCACGTCGCGGCCGCTCGACGCCGAGGACCCCACCACGGGTTCCTCGGGCGGCGGCTCGCGCGCGGCCTCGGCCCGTGGTCCAGCCGAACCGGGCTCTCCCGGCGACGACGAACCGTCCGTCGCCGGGAGCTTTTCCGCGGAGCCCTCGACCGGCGCCGAAAGTCGAGCCGGCGGCGCTGCTCCGCGCTGGGCCGAAACCTCGCGCGAGGCTGAGCACCCGAGCGGCGCCGCGTCCGGCGCTGAGCACTCGACTCAGTCAGAAAGTCCAGCCGGCGGCGCTGCCCCGCGCTGGGCCGAAACCTCGCGCGAGGCTGAGCACCCGAGCGGCGCCGCGTCCGGCGCTGAGCACTCGACTCAGTCAGAAAGTTCAGCCGGCGGCGCTGCCCCGCGCTGGGCCGAAACCTCGCGCGAGGCTGAGCGCACGAGCGGCTCCGCGTCCGGCGCTGAGCACTCGACTCAGTCTGAAAGTTCAGCCGGCGGCGCTGCCCCGCGCTGGGCCGAAACCTCGCGCGTCGCTAGGCACCCAACAGGTGCCGGGGACGCGCCAGGCGACTCGACTGGTGCTGGTTCGGTCGGCGGTGTGGGCTCGCGTTGGGCCGAGACCTCGCGTGACGCCGAGCACCCGACCGGCGCTGAGCACTCGGCTGGCGCCGAAAGTTCGCCGCACGGCGCGGCGTCACGTTGGGCCGAGACCTCACGTGAGGCTGAGCGCACGACCGGTGCCGGGGACTGGTCCGGCACTGCGTCCGCGCAGGGGACCGAGTTCTCGCGTGAAGGTGCGGCCGGCGCTGAAGTCCCGCGCGCCGGTGAAGACGCGTATGGCGCTGAAGCCGTGCTGGCCTCGCCGGAGCCCGTGGCTGCGGCGGGGCACCGTGCGCCGCCTGTGCGGGTGCGGCGGTCGCCGTGGAACCGGGGGCGCGATCGGGTGATCGCCGCGGTGATCGCGGTGGTGGTTGTGGCCGTGGGTCTGGTCGTGGCGTTGACCAGTGACAACCTGCACACGAGCCGGGCGCTCGCCGATCCGCCGCCGGCGTTGCCGACGGCCCCGGCGGCCGTGCCGGGGGCGATGTCGCAGCTGTGGCAGGCGCCCAGCTCCGCGGCGCCCGTGCCGATCGGCGAGAGCGACACGGTGACGACGGCGGACGGCGGCGAGGTTGCGGGTCGCGATCCGCTGACCGGCAAGATCCGCTGGCACTACACGCGCAACAACCTGCAACTGTGCACTGTGGACACCGCGTGGGGCCGCGTGAACGCCGTGTACCACAAGTCGATGGGCTGCAGCGAAGTGACGCAGCTCGATCCGTCGACGGGCCACATCACGGCCCAGCGCAACGGCGACGCGGAGCTCGGCACGCAGCTCGTGAGCGACGGCGCCCACGTGACCACCACGGGCAAGCACCTGCTCGACACCTGGCGCGACGACCTGGTGAAGAGCATGGAGTACGGCAAGGTGCCGTTCATCGTCAACCCGAACAAGCAGCCGCGCACCGGCTGCACCTACGGCACGGTCGCGGCGGCCGCCGAGAAGGTCGGCGTCATCGAACGCTGTCCCGGCGACCCCCACGACCGGCTGACCGTGTACCGCGCCACGGCCGAACACGAGGACCAGCCGGTGGTCGTCTTCAGCACCGTGCTGGCCGGCTCGCGCGCCCGCGTCGTCGCCATGTCGGGCGACTTCACGGCCGTGCTGCTGCCCGACCAGAAACTCCTGGTCATCTACGGCCCGGACGGCTCGGAGAAGTCCGCGTACCCCATGGATCTCCCCGCGTCGGACCTCGCCGCCGACCCCGCGGGTGGCGCGGAGCAGACCAGCCGCACCGACAGCGCCGTCTACTGGTTCACGGGCACCAAGACGATCGCCCTCTCCCGCGACGACCTCACCCCCCGCTGGACCCTGTCCGGCACCCTGGGCCCCGGCATCACCTTCGCGCACCAACTCGTGGTGCCCATCAAGGGCGGCCTCGCGGTCCTCAACGAATCGAACGGCTCGACGATCCGCACAGTCGGCGTCGACCGGGGCGCCTACAACGGCGTGGTCCGCCTGACCGCGCTGGGCCCGGTACTGCTCGAACAACGCGGTCCGGTGGTCGCCGCGCTGCGCTGATCCGCCCTAGCGCAGGTGACGCTCGCTCCCCCGGCTCCGATCAGCCAGCCTCACCGACCCGGGGCGCTCGTCACGGCTCCACTGCCGTGTTGTCTTCACTCGGGCCACTGCTCGATCCACGCGCCGCGGCTGGCGCCGTGCGACCGCCCTCGAGAGATCCGCCCACCCGCGCAGCTGACTGATCCGAACCACGGCGGCGTAGGCCGCCACCCATCCGGAATCCTCGACCGCAACCGCCCCAGGCCACCCCAGCACCCTTTGCGCCGGGGCCCCACTCGCCGAACAGCCCCCGCCCTCCCGAGGGGGGCGTCCCCGATCCCATTCTACCGGCCACCACCGACAAAATTCGCCAAAGCCGCCGGTTGTCCACAGGCCGGGCCAGTTGTGGGCAAGGGGTGTTTCCGTTGGGGGAGAACAGCTTCCGCAGCGCGGGGAGTTCAGGATGTCAGGCAATCCGGCCGTTTCGACGACCGCGAGAGGTCAGGCGAGCCAGAACGCGGCCAGCACGACGATCGCCACGACCAGGACCCCGGTGCCGGCCATGCCGGCTGCGCGGCCGTAGCGCCGGTCGGCGAAGCGCTGCAGCAGGAGGGCGACGACGGCGGCCACGGGGTGGCCGATCAGCATCGGCAGGCCGGGGCCGGGGGCGTCCGTGGCGAGGCAGACGACCTCGACGCCCAAGACGCCGACGGCCAACACAGCCAAGCTCGCGGCCACCGACCCCGTGAACCCGCGCCACCACCGGCCCCGCGGTTTCTCCGGCGCGACCGCCTCCACCCGCTCCGGAGTGGCTACGGGGACCGGTTCAGTCGTGGCGGTTTCGAGCGGCCCGACGACGGCCGCTCCGCCGAGGGAAGCCGAGTCGCGAGCCGGAGCGGCCGGACTGGCTGAAGCAAGTCTCGGTGCATCGGAAGTCGGCCCGGCCTGCGGTGAAGCGGCCGGGACAGGCCCGCGCTCCGGCAAAGCCCCAGGTGCTGCGGACTCGGCTGCCTCTGGCTCAACGCCAGCACCCGGCACCGCGGCGGCGGTTCCCATCGCCACACCGCCGTCGACTCCGGGAACTCCACCCGCGACCGCGGTCCCCAACACCGGCGCAGCCTCAACTCCGCCAACCCCAACCTCCGCAGCCGCACCGAGCACCTCATCGACAACGGTTCCGGCAGCGTCGTCCGCGGGTGGGGCGGGCGGCGGGACGATCGCCAGTTCCTGGGTGTCGGGTGAGGCCACGTGGGATCCGTCCAATCGTCGTCGGGCGAAGGAGCCTGGGTCAGGGGGCGAGCAGGTCCCAGGGCTGGGCCGCGGGTGCGGCCTGCTGGCCCTCGGCGCAGCTCGGGCGGAAGTCGCACCAGGAGCAGCGGCGCTCGGGGCGGGCGGGGAACAGCGTGTCGCCGTCGGCGCCCGCGTCCAGGGTATCCGTCGCGAGGCGGAGGTCGGCGGCGGTCTCCTCCGCGCGTTCCAGGTGGCGGCGCAAGGAATCCGGCGTGTGCTCGGCCGCGGCCACCGTGCCCGTGGGCAGGTGGTGCAGCTCGACCTTGGTGCACGGCATGCGCAACGTCCGCGCCGACGCCACCGCGTACATCGCCAGCGCCTGCGACGCCCGCGCCTCGAACTCGTCCGGTTCCCGACGGCCCGTCTTGTAGTCCACGATCACGAGCTCACCACCGCGGCTGTCGATGCGGTCGGCGCGGCCTTCGATGATCAACGTCGGCGCGCCACCCGTGGTGCTGACCGGCGCGGAGACCCAGCGCTCGAGGCCGACCGGATCATCGGTCACGTCGTGGTCCTCGACGTACTCCCCGACCCAGCCCTTCGCTCGCGCCCGGTACCGCGCGGACTGCTCGGCGTCGGCGAACCCGGCGTCCTTCCAGTGCTCACCGACGAGCGCCATCGCGCGCTGCGGCGTGCGCTTCGCGGCCGGCAGGTCGAACAAGGCGCGCAACGCGTTGTGCACCACCGCGCCCAGCGTGCTGTGCGCCCACGGCCCGGTGCGCTGCGGCGTCGGCCGGTCGAGGTACGTCAAGCGGTAGCGACGCGGGCAGTCGTCGAAGTTGCTCAGCCGCGCCGGCGACACCTTGGTGAGCCGCTGCGGCTGCTCGGTTCCGAAGTCGAACCCCAGCTGTTCCTTCACGCAACCCCCGTTCGGTCCGGCGCCCACGCTACGCACCACCACCGACACTTTCCGGCTCGGGGCTCCTCTCAGAACGCTCCGGCGTGCCGCGCGCACCAGTCCGCGAACGTCCGCGGCGCCCGGCCCAGCAGCCGCTCGACGGTTTCGGTTCTGCGGCCCACGACGTCGGCCCGCATCCGCTCGAACCCCTCCACGAGAGCCGCCGCGAGCACGGGCGGCGCGCCGTGGGCGAACCGAGACCGCACGACCTCCTCCGGCGACTGCGCGGCCCGCACCACCAGCTCCCGCCCGAGCGCCGCCGCCAAGATCCCGACTTGATCCGCGACCGTCATCAGCTCGGCACCAGTCAGCTCGTACGCCGCCCCCTCGTGCCCGCCCGAAGTGAGGATCACGGCGGCGACTGCGGCGATGTCGGCGGTGTCGATCGGTGCGAACCGCCCCGGACCCACCGGGTCGAGCACCACTCCGGCACGCACCGATTCGCGCCACTCCAGAGCGTTGCTCATGAACCCGCCCGGCCGCAGGATCGTCCACGGGACGCCGGAGGCGCGCACGAGTTCCTCCCGCTCGTGGTGCCAGCGGCCCATCAACGGCATCGGATCGCCGAGCACGTTGTTCGACGACAGCAGCACCACCTGCCGGACCCCGGCCGCACGCGCGGCCGCGACCGCGTTCGCCACGTTGTCCGTCCCCAGCCCGGGCGTGAGCAGGAAGACTCGCTCGACGCCGTCGAACACGGGCGGCAGGGTCGACGGCTCCGCGAGATCGCCGACGGCCCGCTCGACCTGGCCGGGCAGGGCGGCGACGCGGGCGGCGTCGCGGCTCAGCGCGCGCACCTTCGCTCCCCGTGTGCTCAGCTCGGACACGAGGGCGCGCCCGATGTTCCCGGTGGCTCCGGTGATCAGTAACATGACTTCCCCAGTCGTTTGCCGTCTAATGACTCTTCGCAGAACGTTAGCCGGTTAATGATTAGCCGTCAACCGATCCTGGAGCTGTCGTGCCGGAGTACCTCGACCTGCACAGTCGTACGCACAAGGCGATCCGCGCTCTCTCCGACGCCGCCATGCGACGGCACGGCCTCCACGAGGGTCAGAACGTGCTGCTCGGAGCGCTCTGGACCACCGACGGCGCCACCCCCGGTGAGATCGCCGCGAGGCTGCACGTCACCACCCCCACCGTGGTCAAGATGGCGACGCGCATGGCCGCCGCGGGTCTGCTCACCCGCCGGCGCGACGAGAAGGACAACCGTCTCGTGCGGCTGTGGCTCACCGAGGCCGGGCGCGCGTTGCGCGAGCCCGTCGAAGCCGAGCGGCGCCACCTCGAAACCAAGCTGACCGCCGGCCTCACGTCCGCCGAGCGCAAGCACCTGATGGCGGCGTTGGCCAAGGTCCTCGCCGCCGCCGACGAGGAGCTCGGCCGGGCCTAACCGCCCGCGATGAAGCCCTTGACGGAGTTGGCCACGAGCTCCACGGCGATGGCCGCGAGCAAGAGACCGGCGATCTTCGCGACGAGCGTGATGCCGCTTTCCTTGATCAGCCGGATGACGACGCCGGAGAAGCGCATGCACGTGTAGATCACGAAGTGCACGGCCAGGATCGCCAGCCCCAGCGCGATGTACGCGCCGAGGTGCCCGTCGGCCTGGCGGACGAACACGATGGTCGCCGCGATGGCGCCCGGCCCGGCCAGCAGCGGGGTGCCGAGCGGCACGAGGGCGACGTTGACGTCGTCGGCCGCTTCGGGCTCGGCGCTGCCCTTGCCGGTGAGCAGCTGCAACGCGATGAGCAGGAGCAGCAGCCCGCCCGCGCCCTGCAGCGCGGGGATGCCGATGCCCAGGTACGCGAGGATCGCCTGCCCGGCCACGGCGAACAGCGTGATGACCAGCAGCGAAACCAGCACGGCCTGCCGCGCCGCCCGGACGCGCGTGGCCATCGGCTTGCGGCCGACCAGGCTGAGGAACACGGGCACCGTGCCCGGCGGGTCCATGATCACGATCAGCGTGATGGTGGCGCTGATGAACAGCTTGGCGTCGAAGTACTGCGCGATCCCCAACGTCAGCCCTTCACCACTTGGGAACCGGTGGCCCGGGAGATCAGCTCCTCCAGCTGGCCGGGTTCGGTGGTCTCCTGGCCGAGGCCGATGGTCTTGTTCGTGCCGTGGTAGTCGCTCGAACCCGTGCGGAGCAGGCCGAGCTCGTCGGCCAGCTCGCGGGTGCGCACGCGCGTGGCCGGCTCGTGGTTGGGGTGGTCGACCTCCACCCCGGTCAGCCCGCGGCGCGCGAGGTCGCGCAGGGTGTCCTCGCTGATCGTCGCGCCGCGACTGAAGGCGAACGGGTGCGCGATGACCGTGACACCGCCGGCCGCGACGATCATGTCGATCGCCTCCTCGACCGGCGTGTCGTGGCGTGGCACGTAGTAGCCGCGGCGGCTGCCGAGGTACTCGGCGAAGGCCTCGTCGACGCTCGACACCAGGCCGGCGCGCACGAGCGCCTGCGCGAGGTGCGGGCGGCCCGCGGGCGAATCGGCGGGCAGCAGGCCCATGATCTCGTCGGCGTCGACGGGGAGGCCGTCGGCGGCCATGCGGTCGGCCATCGCGCGCAGGCGGGTGCGGCGTTCGGCGCGCAGGCGCGTCTGCTCGGCGACGAGCGCGGGCGCCGCCGGGTCGAACAGGTACGCGAGCAGGTGCACGCTGATCCGCCAGCCCGTGTCCGGGTCGACGGACACCGTGGAGAGCTCGGCTCCCGGGACGAGGGTCAGCCCGGGCGGGACGGCCTCCGCCGCCGGGCCCCAGCCGGCGGTGGTGTCGTGGTCGGTGATCGCGACCACGTCGAGACCGGCCCGGACGGCAGCGTCAACCAGCCCGGAGGGGCTGTCGGTGCCGTCGGAGGCGGTGGAGTGGGCGTGCAGGTCGATGCGCATCGGGTCCATTGTCGACGATGCGCTGCGTCACAGCGATGCCGGTACCTGGCAAAACGCCCGCGGGTCAGCCGACGGGCTTCTTACCCCGCGCGGCGCGCTGCGCCTTGATCATGGAGAAGCGCTCGGCCTGCTTCTGCTTGTCGCCGAACACCAGCTCCGAGATCGTGTCGTAGAACTCCTCGGGCCGCGGCAGGTAGTCGATGCGGTTGAGCGCCTGGATCTGGCCAGCCGACTCGACGATCATCGTCCCGTAACCGAGCAGCCGGCCCCAGCCGGGCCGCTCGTAGGTGAGGTCGGTGACCTTCGTGATCGGCATCATCAGCACCTTCGTGGTGATGACGCCCTTCGTCAGCACGAACCGCTTGTCGGTGACGACCAGCCGTTCCACCCACCACTGGACCACCGCGTAGGCGAACCGCAGCACGACCAGCAGCGCGACGTACCAGAGGATGTTCTGCACCACCCACAACGAGGGCGGCAGCAGGTACGAGACGAGTACGCAGACGGCGAGGAGGGCCGCCGCTTCGAACGTGTCCCAGAGGAGCACTGCCCAGTGACGGCGGATCCTGATGACCCGCCGCTCGGTGTCGAGGAGGTACTCGTCGGGGTCGCGTGGCGCGAACATGTCTCGAGGCTATCCCCCTGTCAGCCGTTGAAGACGTTGCTGACGAACGAGACCACCGATTCGGCCGAGCTACGGAGGAACTCGACGATGTTGCCGACGAGACCAGCGGCCTGGTTCGGCTGGGCGATCACGAAGAACAGCACCAACGCGATACCCACGAGACCCGCAAGCTTCTTCGCGTTCACAGCGATCAATCCCGTCTCTAAACGTGGCACCGGAAAACTGACTTTCTACGTTGTACCGCACCAACCACCCCTGCGGCGGGAAAGTCCCGCGCATGGGTCAGCAGGCGGTCCGAAGTGTACCGTATGGCTACTCTCCGTGTACAGCGTGACGGTTTGGGGATGACGAGCGTGGACTCCCGGGTGCCCTGCGTGGGCGGCATCGTGTTCGACGACCAGGGCAGACTGCTGCTCATCCAGCGCGGCCACGACCCCGGCCGCGGGCTGTGGTCCCTCCCCGGAGGCCGCGTGGAACCGGGCGAAACGGACTTTCAGGCGGTCGTTCGGGAACTTCACGAGGAAACCGGCCTCGACGTGACTCCGCACACATTCGTCGGCGCCGTCTCCCGCGGGGTTTACGACATCCGGGACTACACCTGCACAGTCACCGGCGGCACCCTCACGGCCGGCGACGACGCGGCCGACGCCCGCTGGGTCGACTCGGCCGAACTGGTGGCGCTCGAGTCCTCGGGACAGTTGGCGGATCGACTCTACGTAACACTGCGTGACTGGGACGCTTTACCGCGGGCGTGAATCGAATAACTCGAATTTGCGGATAAGGCGCACTCGCGCGCACCCGGCTTCGATGTTGGTTAATGGCGTTGTCCCGTTGCCCGCCGACGTGAGCACGGGAAATGCCGGGTTGAGCGATTTCTTATCAACAACTGTGCATGCGAACGTGCAGCCGTATTCGGCTGGGCCGGGATGGACAGGTGTGACCAATGGGGTGAGTGTGACGTGTGTGACAGAGCGTGGGTGCGATCCGGTGGCCGGCGCGCTCGGCGGGCCTGTCCACAGGGTGGCCGAGTTGTGGACAAGTGGGGGCTTGTGGCGGCTCGACCAGTGGTTTTGTCGGGGGTGGTGGATATGCTGGACGTGGGACGCCCCCCGTGGGAGGGCGGGGGTCTGCCTGGCCGGGGTCTGCCTGGCCGGGGTCTGCCTGGCCGGGGTCTGCCTGGCCGGGGTCTGCCTGCCCGCGCTCTGCCTGCCCGCGCTCTGCCTGCCCGCGCTCTGCCTGCCCGCGCTCTGCCTGCCCGCGCTCTGCCTGCCCGCGCTCTGCCTGGCCGGGTGCAGGTGCGAGCCGTGTGTGGTCCTTGGTGATGTCGGCGTGGCCTGCGGTGCGGAGCGCGCTGGAGGCGAGATCGCGTGCAAGCCGCCGGTGGCTTGGTGCGCGGGGTGGGTCGCCGGTGGGGCGATCCGGCGGACCGCGGTGCGATTGACCTCGATGTGCCCGTGGTCGCGGGCGTAGTGGCCAACGTGGGCCGGATACCAACATGATCAACAAGAGCCGTGCCCGGTCCGCACCAGGCCGCAAAACTCTGACGGAACGCTGTCTCGCGAGTGTGGGGCGCCCTGCCCTTGCTCAGCCTGCCATTGCTCAGCCTGGCCGGGCTCTGCCAGGCGGCAAAGGTCCGGGAAGCCCGCCCAGGCTCGCCCAGCCGGTCAGGAAGGCAGCCACGTCATGCGCTGCCCGTGGGGCGTCGTGCGGGCCAGGACGCGGGCGGTGGGGGCGCCGGAGGACCACGTGACCAGGCCGAGCACGCTCGTGTCCGAGGAGCCCGGGGCGGGGGCGTCGGCGAGGTCGGTGCGGTCCGGGAGGATGACCTTGAGCCCGGCGGCGTAGAAGCCCACCGTGACCCACCACAGCGGGCGCGTGGCGGCCAAGGCGCCGAGGGCGTCGACGAACTCCGCGCGGCGGTCGCCGAAGTAGGCGAGGGCGTGGCTGGTCAGGACGACCAGCGGGAGGTCTTCGGGCAGCGTCGCGGCGGCTGAGGCGAGGTCGTCGACGCCGTCGCCCGCGATGAGGTTCGGGACGTGCTTGCGCTGTTCCGCGGCGGCCGTGCGCAGGAGGCGGATGCGGTCCGGCTGGTCGGCCCAGACGCAGGCCTCCAGCCACGCCAGTGCTTCCTCGTCGGCGAGGTCCACGGGGGCGCGGTCGAGGCCGGCGCGCGCCGCCACGGAGACCTTCTTCGGCAGCTTCGGCAGCACGGCGCCGGGAGCCAGGTCGAGGGCGCAGTGCAGGCCGACGGCGGCCTTGGCGGGGCCCGCGACGAGCTGCTCGCCGCCGTCGCACTGGTAGCGGTAGGAGAAGCGGTCGAGCCCGAGGAGCAGGCCCGCGCTGCAGCCGACCTCCAGCAGGGCGATCTTGCCGCCCGCTTCCTTCGCGGCCGCGGCGACGGCGGGGTAGACCAGCGACGCGCGGCGGACCTCGTTGGTCTGGGTGTAGCGCGACCCGATGATCGCCCGGGCCTTGTCCGCGCGCTCCAGCAGGAACTGCCTGAACAGGGGCCACGTCTCGGCGTCCACGCCGTCGAAACCGCCCAGCGACGGGTAGTAGCGCGAGAGCGGGTGGATGGGGTCGGCCTGGATGAGGCGGTGCGCGGTGGCCATCAGCAGGGGGCCGCGGGCCTCGCCGCCGCGCGCGTCGGTCAGCAGGCCCGCCACGTCGTCGTCCTCGGCCGCCTGCGTGGCGAGGTGGTCGTACAACGGCGAGACGTCGCGACACTCGACCTCGGCGAACCTGCGCAGCCGCTGCTTGATCTCTTCCAGGGCGATGGCCACCCGCACTCCTCCTCGCACGAACCACCGGCCGGGTAACGCCGCCCGAGCCACTTGCGACACTCACCGGTGGTGAGGAGTACCCTCGACCATTGGTGTTCGTGCGTCAACGCGAGCCCCGTCTCACGATCGCGCCGGCCCGAAGGAGGTGAGGAACGCCTTATGAGTAGTGGCGATAGTCCGCTCCCTAGTAGTCCCAGCGTTCCCGCTTCGCCGGCCGGCCGAATCCCCTCCTGGTAGCCGGCGAGCCGAGAACGCCGGTGATGCCGGACGGACGCTGAAGTCCGCCTGGCCGTCGTTTTCGTGTTCCACGACGCCAGCCCAGGAGATCCCATGCCTGCCATCCCTTCGCTCGGAGGCCTTCGCGGTCGCGGCGGCAGCCGCACCAAGCCGTCGGTCGAGCGGCCGATCCCGGTGCCCTTGTCGGCGTACGTCGTCGACTGCGCGGTGTACGTCGACGGCAAGCGCCTGCCCGGCCGCTGGACGCACTCCGACGCCATCAAGGAGGTCCGGAAGCGGCACGCCGGGTTCGTGTGGATCGGGCTCCACGAGCCGGACGCCGAGCAGATCCAGGGCGTGGCGGAGACGTTCGGCCTGCACGAGCTGGCGGTCGAGGACGCGCTGGAGGCGCACCAGCGGCCCAAGCTGGAGCGCTACGACGACACGCTCTTCCTGGTGCTCAAGACCGTCCGCTACGTCGAGCACGAGTCGCCGACCACGGCCAACGAGATCGTCGAGACCGGCGAGCTCATGGTGTTCCTCGGCCGCGACTTCGTGATCACCGTGCGCCACGGCAACCACTCCGGGCTGGCCCGGCTGCGCCGCGACATGGACGACGACCCCGAGCGCCTGAGCCTGGGCCCGGCCGCCGTCGTGCACGCGATCGCCGACCACGTCGTGGACCACTACCTCGAGGTCACCAGCCGCATCGAATCCGACATCGACGAGATCGAGGCGCAGGTGTTCGCGCCGCGGTCGCTGGTGAGCGCCGAGCAGATCTACCTCATGAAGCGGGAAGTGCTCGAGCTGCGCCGCGCCGTGCTCCCGCTGGCCACGCCCGTCTCGCGGCTCGCCGAGGGCTACACCCGGCTGGTGCCCGACGAGGTCCGCTCCTACTTCCGCGACGTCGCCGACCACCTCGTGACCGTGTCCGAGCGCGTGGCCGCGTTCGACGAACTGCTGAGCACCCTGGTCGACGCCACCGTCGCCAAGATCTCGCTGCAGCAGAACACCGACATGCGCAAGATCACCGCGTGGGCGGCGATCATCACCGTGCCCACCATGGGCGCGGGGATCTACGGCATGAACTTCGACTACATGCCCGAGCTGCACTGGAAGTTCGGGTACCCGATCGCGGTCACCGTGATCTTCGCGATCTGCCTGCTCCTGTACCGAATATTCCGGAAGAACGGCTGGCTCTAGCCGCTTCGAGGTCCCCCTTTCTCCCTCCGGAACCCGTACAGGAGTACTCCCATGCCCCGTCTGCTGACCAACCTCAAGTTCTGGGCCCTGACGCTCGGGATCGTCTGGATCCTCGGCATCGTCACCGTGATCAGCCTCAACCCGGGCTTCTCGCACGGCCTGAAGTGACGATCGGAGGCCGTACCCTGGGTGCGTGCCGAAAGCGCTGGTGGTGGCCGACGAGGTCGACGAGCGACTGTGGACCGGCGCGGTCCGCTCGCTCGCGGCCGGCCTCGACCTCGTCATCGGCGCCGGTGATCTGCCGTACGAGTACCTCGAGTTCCTCGCCAGCGCGCTCGACCTGCCGTGCGTGTTCGTCCCCGGCAACCACGACCCCGACCTGAGCGGTTTCACGCGCTCCGGCGGACTGTCCATGAAGGACGGTTTCCCCGCGGAGTGGCCCGGTCCCGCGGGCGGGATCAACGCCGACGGGCGCGTGGTCGACGTCGCCGGGCTCCGGTTCGCCGGGCTCGGCGGTTCGATCCGCTACACCGACGGGCCGAACCAGTGGACGCAGCGCCAGCAGTCGCGCCGCGCCCGGCTGCTGGAGCTTCGCGCGAAGTGGCGCCGCCGGCGCGACGGACGCGAAGTCGACGTGCTGCTCACCCACTCCCCGCCGCTGCACCTCTGGGACCGCGACGACCTCCCCCACCGCGGTTTCGCCTGCCTCCACCGCACGATCGCCCAGCTGCGCCCGCAGTGGCTGCTGCACGGCCACATCCACCCGCACGGCGAACCGGTGCCGGACCGCGTGGTCGGTCCCACCCGCGTGCGCAACGTGGTGGGCCACCGGATCATGGAGTTCCCGCGATGACCAGACCCACGGGTTTCCCGCGCGCCGACGCCGAACACGACTTCCTGCGCGCCCGCCGCCGCCAAGTCCTTTCGCGACTGTCGACGTGGCTTCGCCGCGAACCCGACGACGTCAACATCATGCTGCCGTTCCACGAAGTCGTCGACGCACTCGGCTACGCGGGCGAATCACGGCTCGGGCTGCGGGTGATCACCCTGGACTCGATCGTGGGCACGGTGGACCGCAGCCGCGACTTCGACCGCCGCTTCCGCCCGACGTCCGGGCGCGTGCGCGAACGCTGGGAACGGCTGGCGCTCGCCGCGCGCCGGGGCGAGGCGATCCCGCCGATCGAGGTGTACCGCGTGGGTGAACTGCACTTCATCGTCGACGGGCACCACCGCGTGTCCGTCGCCCACGCGCAGGGACTGTCCACAATAGAGGCTCAAGTCACCGTGGTGCGCACGAAGCTCAACCCGGCCGGGATCCGCTACCGCGGCGACCTGATCGTGAAGGACTACCGGCGGCTGTTCCTCGAGCGCGTGCCGCTGACGGGCCACGCGCGGGCGTCGGTGATCATGTCGGACCCGTGGAACTACGCGCGCCTCGGCGAACACGTCGAGGCGTGGGGCTTCCGCCTCATGCAGGACGAGGGCCGGTTCATCGACCGCGCGCGGATCGCCCAGCGCTGGTTCGACGAGGAGTTCACGCCCGTCACGGGCATGCTGCGCCAGGCCGACCTGCTCGGCGACCGCACCGACGCGGAGGCCTACATCTGGGTCGCGGCCGAACGCTACCGGCTCATCCGCACGCACCGCTGGGACGACGACGTGATCGAGGCGCTGCGGGCCCGCCGCCCGTGAGCCGAACAGCCCGACGAGCCGGCCTCAGGCCAGGACTTCGTGCAGCCAGCTGTACACCACCCCGGTCCAGACCTGCTGGCCCAGCCCCGCGCAGTGACCGTCGACGCCTTCGGCTTCGGTGAGTTGCACGAGGCGGACGGGCGCCTTCAGCGCGTCGCGCAGTACGGGGCCGCCACCGGCGGTGAAGTCGTGTTCGGATTCGATCAGCAGCGTGGGGCACGTGACGTCCGCGGCGTCGGCCAGCATCGTGTAGCGGCGCATCTCGGCGAAGTACTCGCGGACCGACGTGAGGCCGTGGGCCGCCATGCGGGAGCGGAAGAACTCGGCGCGATTGGGGTTCCGGCGCATCTGCGCGCGCACCACGGGCACCGCGACGAGACCGGCCGGGCCGCTGGGCACGCGCGAACCCAGGTCCGGTTGCGCGGGATCGCAGACGAGCGCGGCGAGGCGGTGCTCGGCCGTCGCGGCGCGCGGCGCGAGGTACCCGGCGAAGGAGCGGCCGACGAGCACCACTTTGGCCGGGTCCGCTTCCGGGCGGGTGAGCAGCCAGTCGAGCACGGGCGAGAGCACGTGTTCGAAGTCCGGCCGCAGGAACCGGCGCTGGGTGTAGAGCGTTTCGCCCTGGCCGGGCCCGTCGAAGACGAGCGCGTTGTAGCCGCGCGCGATGGCGGCGGGCACGTCGAGCCACCCGGCCTCCGAGGTCGAGTCGTAGCCGCACGGCAGGACGACGGTGGGCCGCGGCGTGCTCGACGTGTGCGGCGTGAAGAGGTAACCGTGCAAAGTCGTGTCCTCGTACGGGATCCGCACCGCTTCGGCGGGGTGGTCGAGGAGTTCCGCGGCTTCGGCGAACGCTTCGACGTGGCCGCGGTAGGCCGACTGCAACCGCGGGTCGTCGAGGTCCGAGCGCACGAAGAAGTACGACTGCCGGTGGTACTCGCTCGCCCGCAGGAACGCGTGCCGCGCGCCGACGCGATCTCCCGCCGCCAGCGCGGAATCCGCCGCCGCGCGGGCGCGATCGGCGGTGGCCGACCACGCGTCGTACCAGCCGCCGCCGGTGAGCTTGCCGACGCGGCGCGCGGTCGCGAACGCCTCGCCGAGGTCGGCCGCGTGCACCACGGCCGCGTTGAGCGTGCGCGTGAACTGTCCGTCGTAACCGGGATCGCGGAAGAAGACCTTCGCAGGGTCTGCCATGTCCGGTGAGTCGGGTGGCGCCAACCACCGTTACGGCGGCTGAAAAAGGCGGTCCCTTCCCGGCGCGCGCCGGGAAGGGACCGCTCACCCCCGATCAGTGCCTAGCCGTGCACCGCCGGCACCACGGCTTCGCCGCGGGGCGCGCCGGGGCGCAGCAGCAGGCCGGTGATCACCGCGCCGGCCGCGAAGATCACCGCGGCCCACGTGAACGCGGTGGTGTAGCTGTGCACGGCGGCCTGCGCGGCGAGCTGCGGCATCGGCGCGCGCCCGGCCAGGAACGACGTCGCGGAGTTGGCGGCCAGCGTGCTCAGCAGCGCCGTGCCGATGGACCCGCCGACCTGCTGCATGGTGTTCACCGACGCCGACGCGACACCCGCGTCGCGTAGCTGGACGCCGAACGTCGCGACGCTCATCGCCGGCGCCATCGACAGGCCGATGCCCACACCCATCACCATGAGCGGGCCGAGCACCCCGCCGGCGTACGTGCTGCCGACGTCGATCGCGCTGAGCCACCAGAGTCCGGCGGCGGCGATCAGCATGCCGGTGGGCACGAGCGGCTTCGGGCCGAAGCGCGGCAGCAGCACGCTCGTCGCGGTGGTCGCGGCGGCCATCAGCGTCGCGACCATCGGCAGGAAGCCGAACCCGCTCTGGATCGGCGTGAACTTCAGGTTCTGCTGCACGTAGAACGTGAGGAACAGGAAGATCGAGAACATCCCGATCGCAAGCAGGAACATCGCGAGGTACGACCCGCCGCGGTCGCGGTCGAGCAGGACCCGCATGGGCAGCAGCGGGTGCCGCACGCGCTGCTGCAGCACGGCGAAAGCCGCGAGCAGCACCACCCCGGCGCCGAGGAAGCCCCACACCGTCACCGAGCTCCACGAGTCGTGCTCGGCGTTGGAGAAGCCGTAGACCAGTGCGAACAGACCGGCCGACGCGGTGATCGTGCCGGGCAGGTCGAGCTTCGGGCGCGGGCCGTCCTGCTCCTGGCGGCGCAGCAACAGCGTGCCCCCGATGAAAGCGATGACCGCGAACACGATGTTCACGTACATGCACCAGCGCCAGTCGAGGTACTCGGTGAGCACCCCGCCCAGCAGCAGGCCGATCGCGGCGCCGCCACCGCCGATGGCGCCGTACACGCCGAACGCGCGGCCGCGTTCCTTCGGGTCGGTGAACGTCGTGGTCAGCAGCGAAAGCGCGGCCGGCGCGAGCAGCGCGCCGAAGATGCCTTGCGCCGCACGGGCGATCAGCAGCATCTCGATGCTGCTCGCCGCCCCGCCGATGGCGGACACCGCGGCGAAGCCCGCGAGACCGACCAGGAACGCGTTCTTGCGGCCGAACAGATCCGCGAGCCGGCCGCCGAGCAGCAGCAGGCTGCCGAAAGCCAGCGCGTACGCGGTGACGACCCACTGGCGGGCGTCGTTGGAGAAGCCGAGGTCGGCCTGTGCCGAGGGCAGCGCGATGTTCACGACGGTGGCGTCGAGCACCACCATCAGCTGCGCGAGGCCGATCATCACGAGGATGGCCCAGCGTCTGGAGTGGTGCGGATTGGCGGCGTGACTCGGTGCGTCTTCCCCAGGACGTTCGAGTGTGGCCGTGGAGTCAGGCATGGAAATCCCTCACGGTCGGTGATCGGAGCGCTATGTGGAGTAGGTCCCTCCCCTTACGCGAACCACCGTACACAAGAAACGGAGATGGTGCCTCGACTTCTTTTGGTAACCTGGGCGTCATGACACGGGACGCTGGTCCCGCCGCACCGGCGCGGCCGCTGCGGCGCGACGCCGAGCTCAACCGCCGGCGCATCCTCGAATCGGCCCGCGCGGTCTTCGGCCGCCGCGGGCTCGAAGCGACGCTCGACGACGTCGCCCACCACGCCGGCCTCGGTGTCGGCACGGTCTACCGGCGCTTCCCGAGCAAGGAGCACCTGGTCGAGGCCATGTTCGCCGAGCAGCTCGCCGACGTGGCCGACCTCGCCGAGGAGGCGCTCAAGGCCGACGACCCGTGGGACGGCTTCACCCAGTTCGTGTGGCGCACGGTCGAGCTGCACTCCACGGACCGCGGGCTGCGGGAGATCATGCTGTCCAAGGCGTTCGGGCACGAGCACGTCGCCGAGGTCAAGGCCCGGATGGTCCCGCTCATCACGCAGGTCGTCGAACGCGCGCAGGCTTCCGGTCAGCTGCGCGCCGACGTCGTGCCCACCGATCTGCCGCTGCTGCACCAGATGATCGGGTCGGTGATCGAGTACACGCACGTCGTCGAGCCGGGCCTGTGGCGCCGCTACCTGGCCCTGCTGCTCGACGGCCTGCGCGCCGACCCGGGCCGTTCGTCGGACCTGCCCCAGCCCGGCCTGGACCAGGAGGAGATCGACCAGGCCATGTGCGCCTGGCGGCAACCGAAGCACTCGCGCACCGACAACGCGTGAAGGGCCCCTCGGCGAACGAGGAGCCCTTCGGCGGAACCGGCGCCGATCACTCGCTGGGGATGATGGCCCAGAGGATCAGGTAGGCGACGAACTGCGGGCCCGGCAAGAGGCAGGACAGGAGCGCCAGCACGCGCACCTTGCCCGGCGTCGTGCCGAAGCGGCGGGCCAGCCCGGCGCACACGCCGCCGATCACGCGGTCGTGGCGAGGCCGGCTGAGCCTCTGGGCGACTGGTGCGGTCATCGTCTTTCCCCTCCCCGTTGGGTGTGTGACTCCATGGCACCACCGGCGCCGGCACCACCGCATCGCTCGTCGGGACGATTCGGCCCCCTAAGGGATCAAGGGCCCCAGCCGGGCGCCGGGCGCCACGCGCGGGACCCGCTTCGGGGTTCGGCGGGCTGACCTGCGGCGACGAGCGCGCCCGGTGTGGGATTTCCCTGTCAGGGCTGATTTTCGCGCGATTCGTGGTGATACTGCACCCCGTGCGTTCCCCACTCGGTCCCCTCTTCGCCGCACTCGCGCTGGTGCTGGCGGGCTGTTCCACCGACCCGGCGCCGGCGGCCGCGCCCGCGGCGCCTTCGCCGATGACGGCGACCTCGGCGCTCGGCGACTTCACCACGCTCGACTACTGCAGCCTGCTCGACGTTTCGCGCCTGCGCGGCGCGACGGCCGACGACCCCGATTCGTCGTTCACCGACTGCCGCGCCGACTTCGTGCGCGGCGGACGCTCGCACACGGTCGCGGTGGGCCCGCTCGCGGCCGACGCCGACCCGAACGTCAAGCCGTACGAGTACTCCGGGCCCCTGCCCGACGGCGTCTCCGTGCAGCAGGCCGGGTTCACGCCGGACAAGACGTGCTCGCGCGCGGTGACGTTCGCGGACGGCATCCGGCTCGCGGTGTCGGTGTCCGACGGCGAAGGCCTGAGCGCGAACGGGGATCGCTGCGGCGATGCCGACGCCGTCGTCGGCGGGGTCCTGGCCGCTGTGAGCGGCGGGCGGGTGAAGCACCACGAGTTCCCCGACCGCTCCTGGGGCCGCGTGGACCCGTGCGCGCTGCTGGACGTCCACGACCTCGACGCGATCAGCGGCGCGAACACCCAGCCGTCGGCCGGGCTGTCCGGGCACTCGTGCATCCGCGGCACGGTGAGCATCGACTTCGCCGTGCAGAAGCAGGTCCCCACGGGCGCGACGGAAACCCTCGGCGGCCGCACGGCGCGCCAGGCCACCGACGGCGCGTTCTGCCGCCTCACCACCACGCAGCCGTCGCCCTCGACCCCGGGCCGCGGTGAGCAGGCCGTGGTGAGCGTCGTCGACACCACGGGCTCGAGCGGTGCCGCCGCGTGCCCGGCCGCCCAGCAGGTGGCGGCGCTGGTATTCGCGAAGATCCCCTGACGACGGCGAAGGCCCCCGCCCGCGGTGCGCGAGCGGGGGCCTTCGTGAACCCGCGTTATTCGCTGTAGGTCAGGTTCCGCCCGTTCGACGGGTCGAACAGCTTCAGCTTGTCGGCGTCGAACCACAGCTCTAGATCCGCGTTCTCCTGCGCCCGCGATTCGGCCGAGAGCCGGGCCACGATCAGCGATTCGGCACCCGGCACGTCGGCGGAACCGCTGTCGGCGGCCAGTTCGGCGAGTTCGGTCGACGTGGCCACCTCACCCTCCACGGTGAAGTGCGCGAACTTCTCCGAGCCCATCGACTCGAGCACGTCGATGTGCGCGGTGAACGTGCCGCCCGAACCACGCTGGGCCGCGTCGACGAGCGCCGCGTCCTCGAAGTGCTCGGGGCGGATGCCCATGATCACCTCGCGCGGCGCCTGCGCGGCCTCGGCCATCCGCCGGATCCGGTCGGTGAGCGGCGTGGTGCCCAGCGCGCTGCGCAGTTCGCCGTTCTCCAGCGTCGCCGGGATGAAGTTCATCGACGGTGAGCCGATGAACCCGGCCACGAACAGGTTCGCCGGGTTGTCGTAGAGGAACTGCGGCGAGCCGATCTGCTGCACGTACCCGGCCCGCAGCACCACCACGCGGTCGCCCAGCGTCATGGCCTCGGTCTGGTCGTGGGTCACGTACAGCGTGGTCGTGCCCAGCTGCTTCTGGATCTTCGACACCGACGTGCGCATCTGGCCACGCAGCTTCGCGTCCAGGTTGGACAGCGGCTCGTCCATGAGGAACGCCTTGGGGTTGCGCACGATCGCCCGCCCCATCGCCACGCGCTGGCGCTGCCCGCCGGAGAGGTTCGACGGTTTGCGGTCGAGGTGCGCGGTGAGGTCCAGGATCTCCGCCGCCTCCTCCACCTTCGCCTTCACCGTCGCGTCGTCGACCTTCGCCAGCCGCAGCGGGAACGCCATGTTCTCCCGCACGCTCATGTGCGGGTAGAGCGCGTAGGACTGGAACACCATCGCGATGTCCCGGTCCTTCGGCGCCTTCTCGTTCACGCGCTGCCCGTCGATGCGCAGCTCGCCGGAGGAGATGTCCTCCAGGCCGGCGACCATGTTGAGCGTGGTCGACTTCCCGCAGCCCGACGGGCCGACCAGGATGATGAACTCACCGTCGGCGATCGTGATGTCCACTTCGGACACCGCGAGCGCACCGTCGGGGTAACGCTTGGAAACCTTGTCGAGGACGATTTCAGCCATGGCTCAGCCCTTCACCGCACCGGACGTCAGCCCCGCCACGATGCGACGCTGGAAGAACAACACGAAGATGATGATCGGGATGGTGATCACGACTGCGGCCGCGCTCACCTGACCCGTCGGGTCCTCGAACTGCGAGGAACCCGTGAAGAACGACAGCGCCGCCGGCACCGTGCGCGACGCCGTGGTGGACGTCAGCGAGATGGCGAACAGGAAGTCGTTCCAGCACAGGATGAACACCAGGATCGCCGTGGTGAACACGCCCGGTGCGGCCAGCGGCGCGATCACCTTGCGGAACGCCTGCGCCGGCGTCGCGCCGTCCATCTTGGCCGCCTTTTCGAGCTCCCACGGGATTTCCCGGAAGAACGCCGAGAGCGTGTAGATCGACAGCGGCAGCGCGAACGTGATGTAGGGCAGGATCAGGCCCGGCCACGTGTCGAACAGGCCCAGGTTCCGTTCTATGTTGAACAGCGGCGTGACGAGCGAGACCTGCGGGAACATCGCGATCAGCAGCGAGAGCCCCACGAGCAGCCGCTTGCCGGGGAAGTCCAGGCGCGCGACGGCGTAGGCCGCCATGGTGCCGAGCACCACCGCGATCACCGTGGAGATCACGGAGATGCCGATCGAGTTCACCAGTGCCCGCAGGAACTCCGTCGTCTGGAAGATGTCGGCGTAGTTCTTGAGCGTCCACTGCTGCGGCCAGAAGCTGCCGTCGGTGAGCGTGTCCTTCGTCTTGAACGACAGCGAGAGGATCCACAGCACGGGGATGAGCGCGAACGCGATCACCAGGACGTCGAGGGCGCCCCACGTGACCTTGCGGCCGGTGGTGGCCGTTGCGGTAGCCATCAGCGTTTACCCCCGTCGTCGCTGCCGGGTGCGGCGGTGCCGAACACCTTGATGAAGATGAACGCGATGATCGCGACCGTGATGAAGATCAGCACAGCCATGGTCGACCCGATCCCGAGGTTCAGGCCTTTCACGAGGTTGTCGTAGGTCATCATGGACACCGATCCGGTGTCCTGCGCGCCGCCGGTGAGCACGTAGATGTTGTCGAAGATGCGGAAGGCGTCGAGCGTGCGGAACAGCAGCGCGACGAGGATCGCGGGCTTCATCACCGGCAGCATCACCTTGGTGAAGCGCTGCCACGCCGAAGCCCCGTCCATCGCGGCGGCCTTCAGCAGGTCTTCCGGCACGAGCGCGAGGCCGGCCATCAGCAGCAGCGCCATGAACGGCGTGGTCTTCCACACCTCGGCGAGGATGATGATGAACAGCGACGGCCACTGCTCGGTGAGCGGAGCCGCGCCGGACGCCAGTGCGTTGGCGAGGTAGCCGGTGTCCGGCGTCCACGCGAAGTACCACGAGAACGCCGCGACGACCGTGACGATGCCGTACGGGATCAGCGCGACCGTGCGCACGAGCCCGCGGCCCACGAGCGTGCGGTGCATCAGCAGCGCGAGCGCCATGCCGAGCACGAACTCGATCGCCACCGACACCACGGTCAGGAACATCGTGGTGCCGAACGCGGTCCACCAGTAGGAGTTGGTGAGCACGGCGGCGTAGTTGGCGAAGCCGATGAACTCGTGCTGCGCCGGGAACCTCAGGTCGTAGCGCTGCAGCGAGAGCCAGATCGAGTAGACGATCGGGTACCCGGTCACCGCCACCATCACGAGGAACGCCGGGGCGCACAGCCACAGCCCCAGTCGCCGTTCGGCCTTCTTCCCCTCGCTCAGCGCGGGCTTGGGCTTGCGGTGGCTCACGACCTCGTGGGCGGCCGGTGCGCCGGTTTCGGTTTCGGCCGAGGGGTTCTGCACGGTCACGGGATCACTCCCTTCGACTGGAGCGCGTCGCTGAGCTGCTCCCGCAGCGTTTGCGCGGTCTGCTGCGGGTCGATCGCCGACGGCGGCGACAGGACCTTCGAGATCACTGTGGACGCGTTCTGGTACGCCGGGGAAAGCGGGCGCACGGCGGCGGTCTTGAGCGCGTCGAGGATGGTGTCGCGCATCGGGTACTTGATGGCCATGTTCGGGTTGTCGGCCGACGCCGGCTTCGACGGGTCGAGCGGCACGTCGTCGTGGTACACCGATTCGATGGTCGGCGGCACGCCGTCGTTGATGGCCGAGAACTTCTGGTTCTCCGCGCTGCGCAAGCACAACGCCGCTTCGAACGCCTCGGGCTTGTGCTGCGAGTACGGGCTCACCGCGAGGTCGTAACCACCGATGGTGCTCTTCGCGGGCATGCCCGCCTTGGCCTCCGGGTACACCGCCCACTTGAAGTGCGACAGGTCCTTCGGCTTCTCCTCGGCGTAGGAGGCGTAGACGAAGGGCCAGTTGAGCTCGAACGCGGCGTCACCGCGCTGGAACGCCTGGCGGACGTCGTCCTCCTTCTGGTTGGTCAGCGACGGGTCCGTGATGCCCGAGGACGCGACCTGCTTGAGCAATTGCAGCGCCTGCACCGCGCCGGCGTCCATCACCACGGACTTGCCGTCGTCGGAGAGGATGTGGCCGCCGAGCGATTCGACCAGCGTGTTGTAGATGACGACCAGGCCTTCGTACTGGGCGCCGGTGAACACGATGGCGTAAGGCTTTTGCTGCTGCTTGAGCTGCTGCGACATCTGCATCATCTCGTCCCACGTCTTCGGCGGGTTCGGGGTGATGCGGTCGTCGTACCAAAGCAGTTGCACGTTGGTGTTCTTCGGTGCGGCGTAGAGCTTCCCGTTGTAGGTGGCCGTCTCGAGCGGGCCCTGCAGCACGCCGGCCGACGCCGCGGCCTTGTTCTGCCCGGTCCACTCCTCGGCCCAGCCGGCCTCGGCGAACTCCGACACCCACGTCACGTCGAGCCCGAGGACGTCCATCGAGGTGTCACCCGCGGCGAGGCGGCGCGCCATCTGGATTCGCTGATCGTCGGCACCGCGCTGGAGTTTGTTGTAGACGATTTCGTAGCGCCCGTTCGCCGCTTTGTTGCAGTTGTCGACAACGGTCTGGAAATTGTCCTCGGGCGCGTAGTAGACGTTGATCTTCGTCCCGGAGTCCGTGCCGCACGCGGCGAGCAGACCCGTGGTCACCAATCCCGCCGCCAGCAGCGCGCCCGTCCGGGCGGGCGAGCGACCCCGTAGCCTCTTCTTCCCCATCGAACAAAAGCCTCCTCACCCGCGTGCACGCCGGTACCGTGAGGCCCCCAGGCATCACGGCGCGATGAGGCGAGTTCGCGCCAGCACCTCGACGTGCCAGTGCTCGGGCGGGCGCGCCGGTGGACGCGTCCGCCCGACTGGTGTCGGACAACCTATGCCGGGCGATCACACCCCGCAAGCATTATCGGTAACGATTAAGGCCCGTGCAGTGTGAAACGCCGGAATAAACGGGGTGAAGGGGTGCTGCCATTCGGGTGAACTGGCACGAATTCAGGACGCGCGCAACCGCAATTCGGCCGACAACCGGCGCCGAACCGGTCAGGCCGTGGCGGGCGGCGGCTTCAACGCGAGTTTCGAAAGGAGCTCACGGCCCTGCTCGGCGGTGCGCGGTTGGCACAGCACGTCGTAGCGGCCCGCCACCAGCTGGCTCGCGGACGAGAAGTCGCGGCGGCCCCGCGACATGCGGTACCCGATCGCGGAGAACAGCAAACCCGAAAGGACACCCAGCACGAGCCCGGTGAGCAACTGCAGCGCGAAGCCCTGGTTCACGAACAGCCCCAGCAACAGCCCGGCGAACAACCCGAACCACGCGCCGGACACCGCGCCGGCGCCCAGGACGCGGCTCCAGGTGAGCCTGCCGATCACGCGCTCCACGAGCATCAGGTCGACGCCCACGATCGTCACGTCGGTGACCGCGAAGGCGTTCTCCGCGAGGAAGTCCACCGCCCGCTGCGCCTCTTCGTAGGTGCCGTACGACCCGATCGGCCAGCCCGTGGGCGGCGTCGGCAGCCGCGGCGGCCCGGCCGGGCGCCCGCCACCAAAAGGACTGCTCACCATCATCACCTGCACACTCGTCCGGTCCGAGGGGTCCATCTTGTCAAGAACCGGCGAACCGTGCGAACCGCGTACTGGTGAATGCTGTTCACTCCTCCGGTGGGGCGGCCGGCCCGCCGTGCGATCAGACGTCCAGTCCCTTCGCGAAGTCCACGACGGCGTCCGCGAAGGCGGCCGGTTCCTCCAGGTGGCCGAAGTGGCCGCTGTGCTCGAAGATCACCAGCCGCGAGCCCGGGATGCCGTCGTGCAGGGCCTGGGCCCAGTGGACGCCGCAGATGACGTCGAAGCGTCCGACGAGGACGAGCGCCGGCACCCGGATCGTGCCCAGTACCGGGCGGTCGTCGAACAGTTCCGGGACGCCGGAAGAGGCGTTGCCCGAGATGTAGACGCCGCGGACCTGGTCCTGGAGCGGGCCGAACTCGGCGACGCGGCCGCGGAAGTCCGCGAAGTACGCGGGCAGGATGCCGCGGACGGCGCGCGTGACGTCCTCGTCGGACGACAGCGAGCCGAGGGATTCGAACGCCGCCAGCACAGCGGGCAGCCCGGGTTCGCCTTCGGAGCGGCGGACGTACTCCTGCAGCTGCCGCGCGAGCTCGGCGCCGTGCTCCGGGCCGACGACCGGGGCACTGTCGTAGAGCACGATGCCCGACACGCGGTCCGGGTGGGTCAGCGCGAGGCGCTGCGCCACGAACCCGCCGTGCGAGTGGCCGAGGAACAGCGGCTTCTCGAGCCCGAGGTGGTCGAGCAGCGCCAGCACGGCCTGCACGTAGCGGTCGCGGGTGTAGCCGTCCGGGTGCGTCGCGAGCCGGCTGGAGCCGCCGGTGCCGATGGGTTCGACGTACACGACGGTGAGGTGCTCCTCGACGGCCGGCATCCGCAGGTAGTCCCACAGGATGCCGGGGCCGCCGGAGTGGGCCACGCACACCGGGCCGGTGCCGTGGACGTGGTAGCGCTGCACGAGGCCGTCGAGTTCGACGGTGTGGGTGCCGGGGGTCAGGGTCACGGGGTTCCTCTCGGAGGAAGGGCTGGGAACACCCGCACGATGCGCGCCGGCCGCGGTTAGTTCGGCGCCCCCGCCGTGACGGTGGCCACAGGCGCGTGGTGCAGCCGCAGGTCGGTCACGCGCCCCTGGTCCCGGGTCATCAGCCACGCGACGCCGGGCGGGCAGTGCTCGGGGTCGTCGGGCGGGTTGATCAGGTCCATCTCCCACACGACGACGTCGCGGCCGGCCACCACGTGCACGGGCCGCTGGCGCACCCCCGCCGCGAGGTCGCCCTCCATGCCGCGCAGCAGGAAGCCGTGGCCGACGCCGCGCACGCCGGACGCGGTCAGCACCACGTCGGCGGACCACCGGTCGGCGAGGACCTTCGCGAATTCGCCGCGTTCGGCCGAGGCCAGGGTGTCGAGCGCGTCGAGCCGGCTGGCGGCGGCCAGCGCCCCGGCGTCCGCGTGGGCCGAGGCGGCCGTGGCGCGCAGGGCCTCGGCGAGCTGCGCACGGCCCTGGCTGAGCCGGCTGCGCACGGTGCCCACGGGGATCCCGCACGCCCGCGCGATCGCCTCGTACGACGTGACGCCGAGCGAGAAGTGCCGCAGCAGCACCACGAGCCGCACGGGCGGCGACAGCCGGTCGATCGCCTGCCACACCCAATCGCGCAGCGCGTGGTCGTCCAGGAGCTGCTCGGGTGTCGCGAGCGGCGACGCGGTGAGGTCCCAGCCGTCGGCCACCGGAATGTCGCGTGTGGACCGCAGACGGGCCCGGCAGGCGTTGCGCACCACCATCTTCAGCCACGCGCCGACCGCTTCGGGGTCGCGGACGTCGCCGATCCGCCGCACCGCCACCACCGCCGCGTCCTGCACGGCGTCGTCGGCGTCGGGGGTGTAGCCGAGGATCGCCAGCGCGACGGCGCGCATCCCCGCTTCGTGGCGCGCGAGCAGCACGCCGAGCGCCGTGACGTCGCCGGACTGCGCGGCGCGCGTCAGCTCGGCGTCGGAAAGCTCGCTCACCTGTCCAGAGTACGAGCGGTGCCCGGACGCTCCCACGTGAAGGTGACCACTCAGGACTTCGACTTGTATTCGCGCAGGAGGCCGCGGCTGATGATGGTCTTCTGGATCTCGCTGGTGCCCTCCCCGATCAGCAGGAACGGGGCTTCCCGCATCAACCGCTCGATCTCGAACTCCTTCGAGTAGCCATAGCCACCGTGGATGCGAAACGCGTCCTGCGTGACCTCCGCGCAATACTCCGACGCCAACAGCTTCGCCATCCCCGCCCCCACATCGTT